>CANJOX010000077.1 GCA_947475795.1 Gemmatimonadota bacterium | reverse complement strand
CGCTTGTCCCCCACCACCGTGAAGCGCCACCCCGACTCGTTCACGTCGGGCGCGAGCACCTCGATCTGCATTTCGCGCGCTTCGGCGATGT
This sequence comes from Gemmatimonadota bacterium, assembly GCA_947475795.1. Next base: position 11,036 of record CANJOX010000077.1, on the reverse strand, counting down.
ACTTGATGACTTCTTCGGTTTTCCCGATGTTCGACGACAGCAGCGCGGCCATGAACTCGGCCGGATGGTGCGCCTTCAGGAACGCCGTGTGGTACGCGACGACGGAGTAGGCGACGGAATGTGACTTGTTAAATCCGTACCGCCCGAACGTCTCGATCTGCCCCGACAGTTCGTCGATGATCTTGGGGTCGTATCCCTTCGCGACCGCCTTCGTGACGAACTTGCCGAGCTCCTTCTTGATTAGCTCCGCGTCTTTCTTACCCACGGCCTTTCGCAGCACGTCCGCTTCGGCCAGCGAGATCCCCGCCAGCACCTGCGCCAGCCGCATCACCTGTTCCTGATAGGTGATGACGCCGTACGTGTTCGAGAGAATCGGCTCCAGCTCGGGCAGCGCGTACACGGTGGGCTCTTCGCCGCGCTTCCGCTTGATGTACACGTTGTGCATGCCCGCGTCGAGCGGACCCGGACGCAGCAGCGCGTTGGAGGCGACCAAGTCATCGAACCGGTCGCAGCGCATGCGCTTGAGCACGTCGGTCGCCAGCGGCGATTCGAACTGGAACACGCCACCGGTGCGGCCGGCGCGCAGCAGCTGATAGGTCTTCTCGTCGGTGAAGCCGCGCTCCTCGAGCACGACCTCGACCCCGCTCCGCTGCTTGATGCTGGCCAGCGTGTCGCTGATCACCGTCAGCGTGGTGAGACCGAGGAAGTCCATCTTGAGCATGCCGGCCTTCTCGAGCGCCGTCATGTCGTACTGCGTCACGATTACCCGCTCGTCGTCGCCGCCACCGCCCGCCCCCTTCGAGGCCTGCGTGCAGATCGGCACGAACTCATCCAGCGGGCCCGGCGCGATCACAACGCCGGCGGCGTGCACGCCGGTGTGGCGCGACAGCCCTTCCAGCGAAATCGCGAAATCCAGCAGCTGCTTGTAGCGCGGTTCGTTCTGGTAGAACGCCTTCACTTCCGGCACTTGCTCGATCGCTTCCTTGACCGTCAGCGAGAAGTTCGGTGCATTCGGGATCAGCTTCGCCAGCGCGTCGGTTTCCCCCGGCGTGAAGCCCAGCGTGCGCCCCACGTCTTTCACCGCGGCGCGCGACTTCATGGTCCCGAAGGTCACGATCTGACCCACCGAGTCCTTGCCGTACTTCTGCCGCACGTACTCGATCACTTCTCCGCGTCGCTCGAAGCAGAAGTCGACGTCCACGTCGGGCATCGAAACGCGTTCGGGATTCAGGAAGCGTTCGAAGAGCAGGTCGAACTCGAGCGGACACACGTCGGTGATGCGCGTGGCATAGGCCACCAGCGAACCCGCCGCCGACCCGCGCCCCGGTCCCACCGGAATGCCACGGTCGCGCGCCGCCTTGATGAAGTCGGCGGTGATCAGGAAGTAGCCGGCATAGCCGGTCTTGGTGATCACGCCCAGCTCGTAGTCCAGCCGCTCCTGCACGTTGGCCGGCAGCGGATCGCCGTAGCGCACCTTCGCGCCTTCGGTGGACAGCCGCACGAGATAGTCGTTCTCGGTCTCCACGCCGGGCGGGAGCGGGAACGACGGCACGTAGTACTGCTTCGCGAACTGCACGTCCACCGAATCGGCGATGGCCAGCGTGTTCGTGAGCACGTCCTCGCGCCCCGGGAAAAACGGACGGATCTCCGTGGCCGGCTTGAAGTACAGTCCGTCGTCGTACTTCATGCGGTCGCGGTCGTTGCGATCCTTGCCGAGGCCGATGCACAGCAGCACGTCGTGCGCGTCGTGATCCTCGTGCTTCAGGAAGTGCGCGTCGTTCGTGGCGATGACGGGCAAGCCCAGCTCGTCGCCCAGCGAGAGGATCTTGGCGTTGAGCATCGCCTGCCCTTCGCTGGTGTGCGCCTGCACCTCGAGGTAGTACCGGTCCTTGAACAGCTCGGCGTACCACGCGGCGGCCTCACGCGCGGCATCCATCCGGTTCTCCATCAGGTGCCCGGCCACCTCGCCGGCCAGACACGCCGACGACACGATCAGCCCCTCGGAGTACTTGGCCAGCAGCTCGCGGTCGATCCGCGGCTTCGTGTAGAAGCCTTCGGTGTATGCCAGCGAGGACAACTTGACCAGATTCTTGTAGCCCACGATGTCACGGGCCAGCAGCACCAGGTGGTAGTACGGCTTCTGTCCCGGGGCGGGACGCCCTCGCGTGCGCCGGTCACCCGGCGCCACATAGGCTTCCATCCCCATGATGGGCTTCACGCCCGCCTTGCGTGCTTTTTCCTGGAAATCCCAGGCAGCATGCATGTTACCGTGATCCGTGATCGCCAGCCCCGGCATTTCGTAATGCTGGGCGCGCTTGATCAGATCATCGATACGATTCGCGCCGTCGAGGAGCGAATACTCGGAGTGGCAGTGCAGATGAACGAACGACATGGACCGGGAATGATAGTCCACCAGACCGAGCCGCGACACGGGATTGACTTCAGGCGCCCGCGCCCCTGGCGCGCCGTCCGGCGCATCACGGGGGCCGCCACCGCCGCGCTGGCCCTGCTGCTGGGCGTGTCCCCCATGGGATGCTACCTGTCGCGCGCCGCCTACGAGGAGGCGCGCATCCTCACGCGTCGCCAGCCGATCGCGCGCCTCGTGGCCGACCCGGCCACCGAGCCCGCCCTGCGCGACAAGCTCGCCCTCGTCCAGGACGTGCGCCGGTTTGCCATCGATTCACTCCACCTCAAGGCCGGCAACAGCTTTACCGCCTACGCGGGACTCGACCGCGACACACTGGTCCTGGTGGTGTCCGCTGCCTATCGCGACCGGCTGGAGCCCAAAACGTGGTGGTTTCCCGTGGTGGGCCGGTTCCCATACAAGGGCTTCTTCGATTTCCCTGGCGCCCTCCGCACCGCCGACGCGCTCCGGGGCGACGGCTTCGACGTCACCGTCGGCGCCTCGTCGGCGTTCAGCACCCTCGGCTGGTTCAACGACCCGCTGGTCAGCACCACGGTCAAGGCCGACTCCGTGTCGCTCGTGAACACGGTGATCCACGAACTCCTGCACAACACCTTCTTCGCGAAGGGGCAGGTGTCGTTCAACGAATCATTCGCCAGCTTCGTGGGCGGGCGCGGGGCCGAACAGTTCTTCCGCGCCCGCGGAGACACGGCTTCGCTGCGCCGCGCCGAAGTGGAGTGGCAGGACGACCGCCTCATGGGCGCCTTCTGGGAGCGCACCGCCACGGAGATCGACGGCGTGTTCAGTACGCTCCCCGACTCCGCCAGTGTCGCGCGCATCGCCGCGCGCGACACGGTGTACGCGCGCGCGAGGCGACGGCTGGTGGACAGCGTGGGCCCGCAGCTGCGCACCTATCCCGACGGCTGGACCCGACGGGTGGCGCTTAACAACGCCGTGTTGCTGTCACGGCGCGTATACGCCGAGCGCCTCGATCACTTCGACTCGGTGTACGCCGCGGAAGGGCACGATCTCCGGCGGGCCATTCAGCGCATCATCGCCCTTCAGGCAGCAGCACAAAGCGCGCGCGATTCGTCTCGGTGAGATACCGCGTCGCCGCCGCCGCGAGCGCGCCGGAGGACAGCCCTGCAATCAGCGGGTCTTCGGCGCCGATGGTACCTACGTCGTCGCCGTATTCGAGCCGTGCGCGGAGGGTGCTTAGCCAGTAACCGTTCTGCTTCCGCGCCACCTCCAGCTCCCGTCGCTGCTGCTCGCGCACGCGCTCCACTTCCTCCGCGGTGGGCGGCACGCGGCGCAGTGAATCCAGCTCCTGCTGGACGGCCGCGAACATCGCGTCCGCCTTGTCCGGCGCCGATCCGTAGCTGATCACCACCTGCCATTCCGCGCGCGGCTGGCGCGCGAACTGCGTGTTCACGCTCACTGAATACGTGCCCCCCAGCGACTCGCGCAGGCGATCCAGCAGGCGCATCTCGAGCACCTCGCCCACCGACGACAGCAGGTACGATTCCTCGCGGCTCCAGCGCCCCGCGCCGGCCAGCACGATCGCCGTCTGACTCTGCGGCGCGATCCCTTTGCGCACTGTTTTGTCGATGCGGCCGCTGAACATCGCGGGACCCACGTCGCGGAACGTTTCACGACGCCCGCCCGCCGGCAGCGGCGCGAGCCACTGTTCCACGAGCGGCTTGAGCACGGCCAGATCCACGTTGCCCACGAACAGGAAGGTGAAGTCCCCTGTGTCCGCAAAGCGGTCGCGGTAGATCGCCAGCATCTCGCGCAGATCGAGCTCCTGCAGCATCGCCACCGACAGCGGGCGCACGCGCGGGTGCCCGCCGCCCAGCGTCATCTGCACGGTATCGCTGAACACCGCCGCCGGGTTGGCGTCTTTGTTCTTGAGCACCTGCTCGAACTGCTGCAGGAGGGCCTTGAACGCCGACGTGTCCGCGCGCGGCGCCGTCAGGCGCAGCCACGTGAGCTGCAGCATCGTTTCCAGATCTTTGGGTGAGGCGCGCCCGCTCACCCCTTCGCTGAGGTCAGAAATCACCGCCGTGGCCGACGCCACTTTGCCGGTGAGTTTCTTGGTCAGATCAACCAGCGAATAGTCCCCGACGCCGCCGCGCTCGAGCACGGTGGTGGTGAGCGACGTCTTGAACACGTCGCGGTCGGACACGAGGCTCGCGCCGCCGGGGCTCCAGCCGCTCATCACGATCTGGTCGGCGGTGAAGTCGGTGGGCTTCACGAACACCTTGATGCCGTTCGAGAGCGTCCACTCCGTGAGGTCCAGCGACGCCACCTTGCGCTCCGACACCACCCGGCCTGCGGGCGGCGCCGCGGCGACCAGCGCTCCCGCTGTCACCGTTTCCACCCACGGCGCAATCGCGGCCGCGTTCACCGTGCCGAACACCGCGCGGATCTCCGCTTCGGTGGGCACCCGCAGTCCGTCTTTGTCGGGCAGACTCACCGTCACCACCCGATTCGCCTCGCCCACCCGGCCGGCGCCCAGCGCGTTCACCTCGGCCAGCGTGACCGTGGGCAGCAGGCGCTGCATCGCCGCGTACTCGAACGCGATGCCCGGGATGGCCTCGCCCTCCAAGTAATTGCCGATGTACTCCTCCACAAACGCCTCCGACGGCGTCTTGTCGCGCTCCTGATACGCCCGCTCGTAGCCGCGCAGCGTGTTCACCGTGGCGCGCGCCAGTTCGGCGGGGAGAAACCCATGCTGCCGCACCCGCTCCGCCTCGATGAGCACGGCGCGCAAGGACTCCAGCAGTTGCCCTTCCTTGGCGCGCGCATCGAGCGCGTAGTACGCGCTGTTCCGCACGAAGCTCCCGCCGCCGGCGCTGGCACCCACGAACGGCGTCTCCGGCTTCAGCGCGAGTTCGCCGAGGCGCTGATTGAGCATCTGATCATACAGGCGCTCCAGCAGATCCTGTCGCAGATCACCGACCGTGCGGGTGGTGCGCCCGGGGCGCTTCCAGAGCACGCCCACCGACGAGGCCGAGAGCTCCTTGTCGGTGGCGATGGACACCAGCGTGGAGTCGTGGGTGGGCACCGTAGCGGTCACGCGCCGGCGCGCCCCGGGACGCGCCGGGATCCGGCCAAAGGTGGAGCGCACCAGCGCCTCCAGTCGCTTGGGGTCGGCATCGCCGACGGCCACGACGGCCATGAGATCCGGCCGGTACCAGTCGCGCCAGAAGCGCTTGAGGGGCGCGGGATTCGCGCCCTCCAGAATCTCCGGCTTGCCGATCGGCAGGCGGTCGGCGTAGCGCGAGCCGCGGAAGATCACGGGGAACTGCTGATCGCGCAGCCGTTCGCCAGCACCGAGGCCGGTGCGCCACTCTGCCAGCACCACGCCCCGCTCGGCCACCACCTCGGTGGAGTCGAACAGAATGCCGCCCGCCACATCACCCAGAAAGCGGAAGCTCTTCTCCAGGATGCCGGCGCTGTCGGTGGGTACCGGCAGGATGTACACCGTTTCGTCAAAGCTCGTGAAGGCGTTGAGGTCGGCGCCGAAGCGCACACCGATCGACTCGAGGTACTTCACGATGTCGTTCTTCGCGAAGGATCTCGTGCCGTTGAACGCCATGTGCTCGATGAAGTGCGCCAGCCCGCGCTGATCGTCGTCTTCCAGAATCGAGCCCGCATTGACCACCAGCCGCAGCTCGGCGCGCTGTTCCGGCTTCGCGTTGCGCCGGATGTAGTAGCGGATGCCGTTGGGCAACGTGCCGATGCGTACGGCCGGATCGACCGGCAGTGCGGCGGAACGGGCGAAAGAGTCGACGGAGGCGGCTGGCCTCTTGTTCGCTTGCGCTCCAACAGCGCCAGCGGTCGTAACCGCCAGGAGCGCGGCGATCGTAAAACTTTTGCGAAAAGTCAATTTAGCCCCGTTGAAAGCGCTGAAAACCGTGCACTGCCGTTGCTGAATTCCGAGCACTATACACAATCTGTTACCTCGCGCGGACGACTGACCGCTCACCTCTGAGCAGTCGCGCAGTTACGTGCTCGGGAATCTCCCCCGCAGCAACGCCCGCAAATCCAGCGGGGGCGCATCGCCCCGCGGGGCCGGCAGCGCCGGCGGCATGGCCTCACCCAGGGTGACCCGTTGCATCGTGGTGCGTACCCCGGGGTCGAGAAAACGGGACAGCTGACTGTAGGCGAAATCGGCGCCGGTGCGTGTGGCGTAGCTGTGCAGCGGATACGTCACGTACAGCTGGTCGCGTGCGCGTGTCATGGCCACGTAGAGCAGGCGTCGCTCTTCATCCACCTGTGCGTCGTCGTGGGCGGCGCGCGCCATGGGGAACACGCCGTCGGAGGCGTGGATCACGAACACCACGTCCCATTCCTTCCCCTTGGCCGAGTGAGCCGTGGAAAGGATGAGCGCGTCGTCCTCGTCGGTGCTCCCCACCGCCAGATCCTGCGTGTTGGCCGGCGGCTCGAGGGCGAGCGCGGACAGAAAGGTGCTGCGGTCGGGGTAGCCGGCGGCGATGATCTCGAGTTGGTCGAGATCCGCCATGCGCGGCGGCGCGTCGTCGTAGGTGGCCAGCAGGATCGGATCGTACAGCTGACGGCACAGCCGGATGGATTCAGCGGGCGCATGCGGCACGTTGCCGCGTTCCACGCGCCGCATGCCGTCCAGCAGGGCGGCGAGGGCTTGCAGCGCGGGGCGCGCCCGCGACGGCGCTTTGGTGGCCCCCAGCGCCATCGGCTCCCACTGGTGGTGCATCAGCAGCTCCACGGCGGCGCGCGCGGTGGCGTCGCCAACGCCGGGGAGCAGTCGCAGCAGCCGGTACCAGCTCACCTCGTCGCGCGGATTCTCCAGCACGCGCAGGAAGGCGAGGAGGTCCTTGATGTGGGCCGCTTCGAGGAACTTGAGGCCCCCCCACTTTTCGTACGGAATGCGGCGGTTGGCCAGCTCGATTTCCAGATCGGCCGACAGGTAGCCGGCGCGGAAGAGCACCGCCATCTCACGCAGCGGCACGCCCTCCTGATGCAGTTCGAGCAGGCGGTCCACCACGAAGGCGGTTTGCGCGTGTTCGTCCTTCACCGTGACCAGCCACGGGGCCTCGCCGCCGGTACGCTCGGTCCACAGCTGCTTCGAGTAGCGTTCGAGGCTGCGCGAAATGAGTGTGTTGGTGGTGTCGAGAATCGGCGCCGTCGAGCGGTAATTGCGCTCGAGCGTCACGATGTGCGTGCCGGGAAACTGGCGCGGAAAATCGAGGATGTTACGGATCGTCGCGCCGCGGAACGCATAGATGCTTTGCGCGTCGTCGCCCACCACGGTGATGCGGCCGTTGGTGCACAGCGCGCGCAGGATGCGTGACTGCAGCGGGTTGGTGTCCTGATACTCGTCCACGAGCACATGGTCGTACAGCGCGCGAATCTGGTCGGCGATCGGGGGGGCCTGCTCCAGCAGCAGCGCCCACGACAGCAGCAGATCATCGTAGTCCAGCAGGTTGCGCTCGGCCTTGCGGCGGACGTAGTCGCCGAACAGCACTTCGATGTCGCCGGTCCAGGCCAGAAAGTGCGGCCACTGATCAGCCAGCAGGTCGGCGATCGGCTGCTCGGTGTTCACGTGGCGCGAGTAGATCGACTGCAGCGTCTCCGCGCGCGGGAAGCGCGGCGCCGAGCGCGGGGCATTTTTGAGATCCGCGTAGCCCAGCGCAGCCCGGGAGATGCCCATCAGGTCGGAGGCGTCGCTCTGATCCAGAATGGTGAAGTCGGCCGGGAGCCCGGCGGCGGGACCGAAGCGGCGCAGCAGGCGGTGGGCAATACCGTGAAAGGTGCCGCCCTGGACCTGGTGCGAGGCGGAGCCCACCAGCCGTTCGCAGCGCCCCAGCATTTCCTGCGACGCCCGACGGGTGAAGGTGAGCAGCAGGATCCGGCCGGCGGGGACGCCTCTACCTATTAAGTGCGCGACGCGATGGATGAGCGTGCGCGTCTTCCCCGACCCGGCGCCCGCCACGATGAGCAGTGGCGAATCGCCATGCGCGGCGGCTTCGGCCTGGGCGGCGTTGAGCGCGGGCCCTTCAACGGCCACCGGGGGCGGGGGGACGACCCGGGGGGCGGGGACATGGATCCGGGGAGGCTCGACCATCGCTGTATAGTAGCGGCTGGTGTGCCGGCGCGTCGTCGGTCCGGCCGCCGCTGTGACCCTGGCGCCGGGGCGGGCGTCCTGCCACGGTATTGAGGCAAAGCGGGGGCAATTTTGTGGACAACTCCCCGCGGGAATGGCCCCGTCACAGCATTGTGACGGGGGTGGCCGGAATCCGGCGCACGCGGACGCTTGACGTGCGCGGGCCGCGGCCCCTAGGTTTGGTCGTGAATCCTGACGGAAGAGAGCGCGCGCCAGCCCAAGGGCTGGCCACGCCCTTTTCCTATGGTTGTCGGTGATGGTTGTTGGTGAAGGATCGCACAGCACATTGTGCGCGCTGGAAATCACGCGGCGTTGGCGCTTGGGCCGGCAAGGCGTGATGCAGGGCAGCTCTACCGAACACTCGGGCATCATGCCCTTCGTACGTCGCAGACGCAGATTCGGCCGCTCCCCGAGACTCGTCGCGATCCTCTGCGAAGACCGTATCGATGAAGCGCACGCCAGAGCGGCGCGCGCTTGCCAACGCAAGACGTTGTTGATGAGGCGCCCAACCTCATTGACGGCAGCTACCTCCACGACCTCGAAAGAGGGGGATTAATGCAACTCTTTTCTCGGAACAAGGCGATCGTCGCCCTGAGCCTTGGCGCCCTGGCGCTGGGTGCTTGCGGTGATGACGTGACGGTGCCTGTGGCACCGGCCGCGCCGATCACGCTGTCCATCACGCCGCCCTCTGCCAACATGAACATTGGCGAAGCGGTGAATTTTGCTGTGCAGATCTCGGGCGGCACTGGCGCGGCGACGCTGGCCAGCTGCACCACGAGCTCGGCCACGGTTGCCACGGCGACTGTCTCCGGTTCGTCCTGCCGCGTGACCGCGGTCGGCGCGGGTAACGCGACGATCACGGCGGCCGCGTCGACGGGTCAGTCGGCTGCCGCCTCCGTCTCGGTGGCCGCTCCGGCTGCCGCGATCAGCGGCCTGCAGGTTTCGCCGAGCGCCGCGAACGTGCAGGTCAACCAGACCGTCACGATCGTCCCGACGGTGAACAAGGGCGCCGCCGCGGTCGCGGTGGCGTACACGTACGCCACGTCGACCGCCTCGGTTGCCACGGTGTCTGCCGCCGGTGTCGTCACCGCGGTCGGCCCCGGCGTCGCCACCATCACGGTGACGGCCACGGGCACGGGCACGGGCTTCACGTCCACGACGCTCACGTCGGCGGCCGCGATCACGGTCACGGCGCTGCCCACGGGCATGACGTCGCTGAACGTGTCGCCGGCCACGCTGGCCCTGGCGGCCGGTAGCACGGCGCAGGTCGTTGCCAACGCGCAGCAGCCCTCGGGCGCGGCCGCGGCCACGATCACCTACGGCACCACCGCCCCGGCGGTTGCCACGGTGAGCTCGATGGGTCTCGTCACGGCGGTTGGCGCCGGCTCGGCGGTGATCACGGTGACGGCCACGTCGGCCGCCAACGCGAACTTCGCCGCCGCCACGCTTTCGGGCACGGTGGCCGTCACGGTCTCCCCGGCCGCGCAGATCTCGATCTCGAGCATCACGCAGGACCTCACGCTCTACCCGGTGGACGTGAACAACGTCGCTGGCCAGATCCAGGTCAACACGGTGCTCGCCACCAACGGCCAGCTCGTCACGGCCGTCTCTGCCTGGGTGTGCCAGGTGGGTGAGACGGTGGCGGCGTGCGCCACGCGCTCGGGCACGCCCGCGGCGCAGCAGTCGTTCGGCACGGGTGGTGCCGCCAGCGGCGCGGTGTCGCTCACGATCAACACGGCCGATTTCTCGGTCGCGTCGGATTTCAGCAGCGCCACCACGAAGTTCGCCAACGGTCAGAACGTGATCGTCGCGACGGTCAGCACGTCGGCCGGCCTGAACTCGGCCAACAGCAACCTGTCGATCCTGAACTTCACCAACGGTGACAGCTTCGCCGCCCGCCATGTGGCGCCGACGAACAAGGCGACCGGTACGGACAACCTCACGTGGTACGGTGGTCCGGGCGCGACGGGTTTCGGCACGATCACGGTGGTCCCGGTGATGTACACCGCTGGCCGCACGGTCAGCCGCGCCACGGTCGCCAGCACCGGCTCGGCCTGCTCCGTGTCGTACACGTTCGTGGCCGGCACCGATGTCGCGCCGTGGACCCTCACGTACGGCGCCGGCACCAGCTCGGGCACGTTCCGCAACTGCGCTGCGACGGGCGGCACGCTCAACGCCAACGTCACCGCCGCTACGGACAACGCGCAGAACACGATGTCCTACGGCCTGTGGGCCACCACGACCTCCAGCAGCCCGGCCGTTGCGGCCCCTGCGGAAATCCGTGTGGACTACACGCGTCCGGCTAACGACGGCGCAATCGCGTCGGCCGCGATCGCTTCGCAGAACGGCTCCAGCAACAACTGGATCAACGCCGCGTTCAAGATGGACTCCACGAACAACCTGACGGTTGCCACGGACGCCGGTGTTGGCATGGCGCTCCTGCCGCAGATCGATGTGCAGGGTTGCCCGTGGGTGGACCGCTCG
>CANJOX010000076.1 GCA_947475795.1 Gemmatimonadota bacterium | reverse complement strand
TCGGCCGTGAACTGCTGCGCATGCTGCCGCGCGTGCGGCGCCGCGTGAAGCCCACCATCGTGGGACTCATCGACCGCAGCGGCTACGTGTTCGCCCCCGACGGGCTGAGCGCGCGCCAGTTGGTGTCGTACGCACGCGCCAAAGAGGCGGGCGGGACGCTCGCCACGATGGCCGGCGGACGCGCGGCATCGGCCGCCGACGCCGTGGCGCACATCGGCGCGCATGCACTGTCGCGTCCGGTGCTGGTGGATGTCACGGCGCACGAAACGCTGCCGGCCATCCGCGCGGCGATCATGGCCAACATGGATATCGTGATGGCCAACAAGCGGCCGCTGTCGGCGCCGCGCGCCGAGGTGGCGTCGCTGCGCGCGCTGGCGGCGGCGCACGGATCGCGGTTGCTGCACGAAACCACCGTGGGGGCCGGACTGCCGGTGATGGACAGCTACGCGAAGCTGGTGGAAACCGGCGACACCGTGCTGCGCATCGAGGGGTGCACGTCGGGGACGCTGGGCTTCCTGCTCACCGAGATCGGCAAGGGGCGCGCGTTCAGCGAGGCGCTGCGCGATGCGATGACCCGCGGCTTCACCGAGCCCGATCCGCGCGATGATCTGTCGGGGATGGACGTGGCGCGCAAGGCGCTGATTCTGGCGCGCATGATGGGCTTCGTCGGCGATCTGGCCGATGTCACCGTGGAGTCGCTCGTGCCGACCGCGTATCGCGCGATGCCGCTGCCGAAATTTCTGGCCTCGCTGGCGCAGCAGGATGCCGCGTGGGCCGACCGGTTTGCCGCGGCGGCGAAGCAGGGGCGCGTGCTGCGCTACGTGCTCAACGCCACCGCCCGCACCGTGAAGGTGGGGCTCTGCGCGGTGCCGCTCACGCACCCGCTGGCGGGGTTGCGCGGCACCGACAATCAGATCGTGTTCACCACCATGCGGTACCGCGAGCATCCGCTCGTCATCACCGGCCCGGGAGCCGGTCCGGCGGTCACGGCCGCCGGTGTGCTCAACGACATTCTTCAGCTCACGCCGTCATGATCACGCCGTTTGCCAAGACCTTGCCGCCCGACGCGATCTGGCTCCCTGCGGGGGTGACGGGATTGCCGGCCGGCGCCGAGCAGAGTGTTCAGCGCTGTGCCGCCTGCGGGCAGCTGTTGTCGCCGCTCGATCCGGCGCCTGACTGTCCGTCGTGCGGCGGCCTGCTCGAGATCATCCACCGCGCGCCGGTGGACGAGTTCGGCGCGCCGCTGCCGCCCAACGCGCTCAAGCACCGCTTCGCGCAACACTGCTGTGTGGTGCCGATGGGGCACGCGTCGGGGGTGTGGCGCTTCGAATCGATCGTGATGCCCGGTGCCGGTGACGCCATCGTGAGCCACCCCGAGGGGAACACGCCGCTGTTGTCGCGGGCGGCGATTGCGAAGTACACGGGGTGCGACGGCCTCCTGATCAAGCACGAAGGGCACAACCCTACCGGCTCGTTCAAGGACCGCGGCATGACCGTGGGGACCACGCAGGCCGTGCGCATCGGGGCCAGCGCGGTGGCGTGTGCCAGCACCGGCAACACGTCGGCCGCGCTCGCGTCGTATGCGGCACAGGCGGGTATTCCGGGACTCGTGTTCGTGCCCGCCGGCAAGATCGCGCTCGGCAAGCTGGCGCAAACGTTGTCATATGGCGCGCGGACGCTGCTGGTGAAGGGCGACTTCGACGCCTGCCTGCGGTTGGTGCAGCAGGCCTCGCGCGAGCTGGGCATCTATCTGCTCAACTCCATCAATCCGTGGCGCGTGGAAGGGCAGAAAACCATCGTGTTCGAGCTGCTGCAACAGCTGGGATGGAACGCGCCCGACTTCATCGTGCTGCCGGCCGGCAACCTGGGCAACACGGCGGCCTTCGGCAAAGCCCTGCGCGAAGCCCGCTCGCTGGGACTCATCACCAAAGTGCCGCGCCTCGTGAGCGTGCAGGCGGCGGGGGCGGCGCCGTTCGCGCGCGCCTTCCGTGAGGATTTCGCCGCCCGCTACACGGTGCAGGCCGAAACGATCGCCACCGCCATCCGCATCGGTGATCCGGCGTCGTGGGATCGCGCCGTGCGCGCGATCCGCGAAACCGACGGCCTCGTGATTGCCGCCACCGACGAGGAGATCATCGACGCCAAGGTCACCATCGACGCGGCGGGGGTGGGGTGCGAGCCGGCCAGTGCGGCCAGCGTGGCGGGCGTACGCCAATTAGTGCGCGATGGTATCATCGGAGCAGGTGACACCGTGGTTGCGGTCCTCACCGGACACGTACTCAAGGATCCCGGCATGCTGGTGGAGCTGCACCAGCGCGAGGACTACCCCCGCGCCAACCGCCCCCTCGAAATCGACGCCACGGTGAGTGCCGTGGAAGCGGTGTTGCACAGCATGCGCGGGGGCGCGTCGTGAGCGGCGCGGGGATGCACGCGCTGGCCGCGCCGCGTCGCACCCTCGTCACCGGTGCGGCCCGACCGCTCGGCGTGGAGCTGGTGCGGCAGTGCCTCATGCGCGGCGACAAGGTGTACGCCGCGGCGCGCAATCCGGCGCGCGTGCCGGTGCTGGCGGATCTGCGGGCCGAGTACGGCGGGTTGGAGCTGATCGCGCTCGACCCCGCCGATGCGTCGATGATGGCCGACGCCGTGCCCGTGCTGGAGAGCCTCACCGAAACGCTGGATCAGCTGATCATCGCCCCCGCCGAGCCCGGCCCACACGACAAGCTGGCCGACGTGGAGCGCGACGAGCTGCTGTCCACGCTGTCGGGGACCGGGCTCACCGAGCACTACCGCCGACACGCCGTGGCGCCGCTGTTGCTGGTGCGCACGCTGCTGCCGTTCCTGACCAGTCGGGACGGGGCGCGGGTGCTGGTGGTGAGCACGTGGTTGGGATCGCTGGCCGGCAAGACGCAGGGCGGGGACTACGCCACCTGCGCGAGCAGCGCGGCGCTGCACATGCACATGCGGGCGCTGGCGCACGACCTGCTCGACGAGCGGGTGGTGCTGCTGCTGGGCAACCCGGGGCACTTCGCCACCACGCCGGACGGTCCGGCATTCCGGGTGCCGATCGACGAGGCCGCGAGCGGATTGCTGAGCCAGATGGAGCGGCTGCCGCGGGAGCGCTCCGGCAGCTTTCTGGACTGGACGGGGGCGGAGCGGGCGTGGTGACCTGAGGGGACGGGGGCAGGGCGCTTGCGGGCACTTCGTGATCGAAGTACTTTGCAGCATAAAGTATACCTGCGCTGCCCGAGGGGACCCTTCAGCACGCCACGCATGACCCGTACCGACCGCCTCCCCCGACCGCCGCGCGCCGACGCCGCCCCCGACGAACCGCCGGCGCTGCACGACCGGGCGTTGCGGGATCTGTCGTTCATCCGCCGCACGATGGAGGGGGCCGCCTCCTTCACCGACGTGCCGGGGTGGGGACTCGTGGGGCTCGGTGTGACCGCGCTGGCGGCCGCGCCGCTGGCCGACCGGCAACCCACACCCGAGCGTTGGCTGCTGGTGTGGCTGGCGGCGGCCGTGTTCGGTGCCTCGCTGGGGGGCTGGGCCATGCTGCGCAAGATGCGCCGCCGCGTGGGCGCGAGCGGGGCGCTGCTGCTCAGCGTCCCGGCGCGGAAGTTTCTCCTCAGCTTCTGGCCCGGCATTCTGGTGGGGGCGGTGCTCACGCTGGCGCTCGTGGACCCGTACACCCCCGGCATCGATCCGCGCATCGTCGCGCGCGTGCTCCCCGGCGTCTGGTTGCTGCTGTACGGCATGGGGGTGACCACGGCGGGCACGTTTTCCATCCGCGCGGTGCCGCTCATGGGCATGGGCTTTCTGGCCCTCGGTGTGATCGCGCTCTTTCTTCCCGCAGCCGACGGCGACCTGATGATGGCGCTCGGCTTCGGTGTCCTGCACGTGGTGTTCGGCGTGCGCATTGCCCGGAGGCACGGTGGCTAAACGACCCGATGGCACCGCACGCGCCATGCGCGACGACGCGGATCACGACGCGGATCAGAACGCGCCGCACACAACCCCGTCTCGCCCGCCGCGCGCGGGGCGCGCGCCGTTGACGGCCGTGGACGGCGACCCCTCCATGCCGATGGCGCTCGACCGCCTCATTCACGAGCGCGTGCGCCTGGCGATCGTGAGTTCGCTGGCCGTGCACGACACGCTGTCGTTCAACGAGCTCAAAGCGCTGCTCGAGACGTCGGACGGCAACGTGTCGGTGCACGCGCGCAAGCTCGAGGAGGCCGGCTACATCACGTGCACGAAGGGATTCGAAGGGCGCATCCCGCGCACCGAATACCGGCTGGCGCCGGCCGGTCGCCGTGCGCTGGAACAGTACCTGTCGCACATGGAAGCGCTGATCAAGCGCGTGGGGGGCGCGTGACGCCCGTGCCGTCGCATCTGGCCGTCATCATGGACGGCAACGGGCGTTGGGCCACCCGTCTCGGCCGTCCCCGCTGGATGGGGCATGTGCGCGGGGCGCACACGGCGCGCGAGGTGGTCGCGCACTGCGCGCAGCGCGGCGTGTCGCAGCTCACGCTTTACGCCTTCTCCAGTGACAACTGGAAGCGCCCTGCCGAGGAGGTGGGGTTTCTGTTCGATCTGTTCGCCTCGCACCTCGAGCACCAGCTGGCCAAATTGGTCACACACGGGATCCGGCTGTCGATGATTGGCCGTCGGGACCGCCTGCCGCGCGCCTTCGCCGACGCGATCGCGGCGGCCGAGGCACGCACGGCGCACGGCACGCGCATGCATCTGCGGGTCGCGGTCGATTACTCGAGCCGCGCCGCGATGCAGGAGGCGTTCGCCCAGGCGGGAGCGGAGGATTCTCCCGCGTTGGGTTCTCCCGCGCTTAGCGGCAGTCTCATTCCCCCCGTGGACCTGGTGCTGCGCACCGGCGGCGAGCGCCGGCTGTCGGACTTTCTGCTCTGGGAGAGTGCGTACGCCGAACTCGCGTTTCTGGACGTGAATTTCCCCGATCTGTCCACCGCCGATCTTGACGCGGTGTTTGCCGACTACGCCGCGCGTGACCGGCGCTTCGGCGGGGTGCCGTCCACGCTCAGCGTGTAGCCGCCGCGCCGGGTGCGCCCACCTTCTCCGCCACCCGTTGCAGCATCAGGCTCATGCTGAACGGCTTGGGGAGATCGATCACGGTGTTGCTGATGTCGGCCGAGTTGTCGGTGGGCGCGGCGGGATAGCCGGACATCACCAGCACCGGCAGGTCGGGCCACTGCGCGCCGATCCGCTGCACCAGCTCCAGCCCCCCCATGACCGGCATGACCACGTCGGTGAGCACCAGCGAGGGGGCGCCGTGCGTGGTGAGGTGCGCCAGCGCCTCCGCGCCGTTCACGGCCGTCTGCACGGTGGCGCCGGCGCGTTCGAGCATGCGGGCCACCACCATGCGTACCACGTCTTCGTCATCGACCACCAGCACGCTCACGCCCTGTAGCGGTGCGCGGCGGGTGTCGGCGGCGGGCGCGCTGGCGTTGATCGCCGGCGCCACCGCACCGTTGGTGTCGGCCGGCCAGATGGTGGTGATCGTGGTGCCATGTCCCGGCGCGCTGTCGATGCACACGTAGCCGCCGTGCTGCGCCACGATGCCCTGAACGGCGGAGAGCCCGAGTCCCGTACCTTCACCGATCGGCTTGGTGGTGAAGAACGGTTCGAACACGCGCGCGCGGGTCTCGGCATCCATCCCGCTGCCGTTGTCGTGCACACTGATCAGCACGTACGATCCGGCCGGGATCGGCGTGCCGTTCACGGCGCACTCCCCGGCGCTGCCGACCACGTGTTTCGTGGTGAGCGTAATCACGCCGCCCTCTTGCGTCGCCTGGCGTGCATTGAGCAGCAGGTTCACGAGCACCTGCTCGAGCTGACCGACATCCATCTGCACCGTGGGCGTGGTGCCGATGACCAGCATGAGGTGTCGGGTCACGCCCACCAAGCGGTGCAGCATGGGGGTGAGGGCCAGCAGCAGCGGTTCGACTTGTACGGTCACAGGTTTGTGCAGCGCATGCCGGCTGAAGGCCAGCAGCTGCCGCGTGATGTTCCCCGTGTGCGTGGCGGCGCGGATGATCTCCTGCACGTCACCGGCGTGCGGGTCGCCCGGCGGCAACGATTCGCTGAGCAGCGCGGCCGTGCCGAGCACCACCTGCATCATGTTGTTCACTTCGTGCGCCACGCCGCCGGCGATCGCACCGACCGCATCGAGGCGCTGGGCGGCCTGCAGCCGGTCGGCGACCTCACGCTCGAGGCGCTGGAGGGCCAGCCGCTCCGTGATGTCGCGGAGCACGAGGTGGACCAACGGCCGCGTGCCGTCCATGAACAGCACGGCGCGCTCCTCGACCTCCACGGTGCCCCCGTCGAGGCGATACAGCGTGTCCCGCGTGGGTAGCGACGGGTCGCGGACGTTCCGTTCACCCGTGAGCGCCGCCTCGGTGGTCTTGAGCAGCGGGCCCCGGAGAAACCGGTCCACCCGGGCACCGATCACCTCGTGGCGATGCGCCGCCCCCGCCAGCCGCAGCACGGCGGCGTTGGCCGCCAGAATGGTCTCGCCGTCGTGCACCAGAATGCCGTCGGGCGCGAGCTCGACCAGCTGATCGAACTGCTGGGCCAGCTGTTTCGGGTCTCTGGCGTCGGCGTGGGTGGTCACCGCTACCGCCGGCGCGTGGGGACGCCCGTGGTAACGCCGTCGAATGCGGTCAGACTCTCGCGCAACACCACGCCGGTGTCGGTGGACTCGTACGTCCAGAAGGCGCGGCTGTGATCGCTGCCGCGCATTTTGACCACCACCAGCGCTCGGCGCAGCGTCCCCTCGATTTCCACGTAGCGCTGACTGATGATCACGTCGGTGAGGAACGACACGCGATACCCCGTGAGCTGGAGCCCGCCTTGCTCCACCACTTCCACGGTGGAATACATGGTGACGCCCAGTCGCGTGAGTGCCCCGATGAGCCGGTACAACGACTCGCGGAAGTCCTCCCGGAAGGTGGGGGCCAGCGCCATCTCGAAGCCCGAGATCGAATCGATCACCACGCGCGTGGCACCGGTTTCCGCCACCGCCATCCGGATCTCCTCGAGCGTCTCGTCCACCGACAGGTCGAGGGGGCGCAGGTAGATGATGCGCAGCCGGTCGTCGCGCACCGCTGCCGCGAGATCCACGTCGGTGGCACGGGCTCGGGACAGGTAGACATCGGGGCGCTCTTCGAAGCTCGCCACGACCGCCGACTCTCCCGCCCGCAGCCCGGCTTCCACGAACTGCATGGCGAAGGTGGTCTTTCCCGACCCCGTGGGCCCTGCCAGCACGACGGAATCGCCCACCGGAATACCGCCTCCCATCAGTGCGTCGAGCGCGGGGATCCCGCTGGAGAGCCGCTGGGCGCTCACGGGCCGGGGCAACCCCGGCAGCTCGGGGACGCGCGGAAAGACCTGCACGCCGGTGCTCGTGATCTTGAGCGTGTGCAGCCCCGGCATGTGTGCCACGCCGCGCGATTTTACCACCTGCAGCTTGCGCACCACCGAGTTGCGGTCGACGGCCTGCGTGAGCCAGATGATGCCATCGGCCACGGTGAACACGGGGTTACGCAGCTCCTGCTCGCGGTACTCGCCGATGAGGAGCGATGTGATCTCCCAGGTGGTCAGATGCAGGGCCAGCCGCTGCACGAACCGTTCGAGGTTGCTGTCGGACGCGTCGTTCTCGGCCGTTCGCACCAGCGATCGGAACGAATCGACCACCACGACCCCGGGGTGCAGCAGCCCCACCTCACTGACGATGCGCGCGAGCACGGTGTCGAGATCACCCGCCAACGCTTCCTCGCTGAGATTGAGGAAGTGCACCGTCGACCCCACGCGTCCGGCGTCGAAGAAGTCGAAGCGCCGCTGATAGCGCATCATCTTGAGCGACGTTTCGCCGAGCAGGGTGATGAACAGCCCCGGGCGTTCCACGGTGGCGTTGGCGAACAGGAACTGCATCGCCATGGTGGTCTTGCCCGAGCCGGGGCCACCCGCGATGAGGTTGAACGACAGCGCCGGCAGCCCGCCGCCCAGCACTTCGTCCAAGCCCGGCACGCCGGTGTGCAGCAGCGGAAACGGCGCGTCCGGCGAGGCCGGCACATCGAGAGCCAGCGTCTCAGTCATCGGTCGGTTCCCGGAAACGTTCGGTATCGGTGGGGCGCAGGGCGGCCCGGCCGATGTGCTCCACCAGCCCGGCGGCCAGATCGTCGCCGATCACGCGCCCGAGCAGTGCCATGAGGTCGGCCAGCAGCGCCACCATGGCCGCCGACACCTCGTCGGCGGTGTAGCTACGCGCGAAGGGCGCGTCCGAGGCGGCCAGCGGTAGGCCCGGGACGGCGTGCAGGGCGGGGTGTTGCGGCAGCGTCTCCGCGACGGACCGGCGGAGGAGGGCACCGTACCCTTCGACGCCGACCCACCGGCGCATCCCGTGCTCGAGGTCGGCCAGCACGCGCGTGGCGGCCGTGGTGACCCGCTCGTTTGAGGCACGATCGGTGGCCACGCCTTCCCAGAGATGGCGGGCCGCAACCAGCGTGGACACAGGACCGTCGCGCATTCCGCTCCGAATAGGAGTCCACGTGTTGCGGCGGCGACGGTTCGCCGGGGCAATAGCACTGAGAAAATCAGCCGGCGGAGCGACCGACCGCGCCTGACGCGCGGATCGATCGGGAGGCCAGCATCGGCGTCATTTGAACCACCAGCACATGTGCTTCTTCTTTGTGTAAAGGTATCGCCGCCGGCGGCCCCGGACAATCCGTCCGGTCGTAACGGATGGCCGGCGGGGCCGGCGTGGACTATCGCCGCGGCGGCCGCTGCTCGCGCCCCCGTCCCGACCGGGCGCGCTCCGTAGCCAGCAGCACCTGCATGAGCGAATCGGCCCGGGTACGCTGCGTCTCGGAGAGCTGTTCGCGCGCGCGGTCGCGGAAGCTGTCCTGCACGTCGGCGAGCCGGCCGATCAGGGCGCGCACGGTGTCGGGCGCCCCACCGGGCCTGTCACCGGGCCTGTCACCGGGCCTGTCACCTGGCGTACCACTGGGCGCACCACCGCCCATCCCGCCGCCGCGCTGCCCGCGCGGTGGCATGTCGTCGGATAGCTGCTCGAGCGTCTTGAACAGCGGCTGCTGGATGCGCTGCATCTCCTTGCGCAGCGTCTTGAGTGATGCGGTCTGCGCTTTGGTGAGGTCGAGCGGCTTCTTACGGTCCAGCAGAAACGCGATCGGGTCGGCCTGCTTGAGGTTGTCGCGCGCCATGTCGGCCGGCGATTTCATGGTGCCGCCGCCCCGTCCGCCCCCTGGGCCACCGCCGCGTCCCCCCATCCCGCCGCCGCCCATGCCGCCACTCATTCCACCGCCGCGGCCGCCCATGCCGCCACCCATGCCACCGCCCATGCCACCGCCCATGCCACCGCCGCCCATCTGGGCCAACAGCACGGAGGGCGCGAGAGTCGCTAGCGTACAGGACAGTGCGGCGACCGCAATCAGGCGGCGGCCGACAGGGATTCCCAGACGGGGACGGTGCGGAGACATGCGCGAGACGGGTGGCAGGGCGAACCGAATGATCGGACGAACGTGGTGGCGGCCGGTGTGGGGCCCGTTGGCCCTAGCCGTTCTGGCCGCCTGTGCGAATAACACGGCCCCGGTCACCAACCCCACGCCGGTGTCGGTCTCGGCGCCGGTCTCGGCGCCCGGACCCGTGCGTGCCCCCGCGCCGCCCTCGGCCCCGGTGCCCACGCCGGCGCCCGTGCCGGTGGGTGTCGCCGCCCCAGCGCCGGTGGGCGACCTCGCCGTGATCCCGGTGCGCGTCACGTACGTGCTGCGCGCGCTCGTGCCGTCGCTGGACTCGATCTTTCCCGTGAGCGACTCGCTCAGCGCCGCGCGCTGCGCCGCGATCGGGCTGGTGTGCCATCAGTACAGCTATCGCCGTGAGCCGCTGCGGCTGCGCGCCGACGGCCCGCAGCTGTTCATCGACGCGCCGCTGGCGTACCGCGCGCGCCTAGGCACCATTGGCGGGGCGGCCGGCGTGGCCAGCTGCGGCTATGCCCCCGAGGCCATGCGCCGCGCGACCACCGCGATGAGCACCGCGCTCTACTGGCGCCGCGACTGGAAGATCGGCGCGCGGGACACCAAGCTGGCCGCCACCCTCGTGGATCCGTGCACGGTGACGGCACTGGGCGTGAACGCCACCCCCACGTTGCAGAGCGTGATCGACCGGCAGCTCGCCACGTTCGCGGCCGACGCCGAGCGCACGATTCCGCAGGTGGGTGACTTCCGGCCGCTGGCCGATTCGCTCTGGACGAGCTTTCTCGAGCCCACCGCGCTCGACTCGTCGAACGCGCTCTGGCTGGTGCTCGATCCGCAGGCGGTGCAGGTCACCCCGTTCGCGGGCAACGGGCCGAGCCTCATCACCACGATGGTGCTGTACGCGCGGCCGCGCGTCATCGCCGGTGCGAAGCCCGCGGTGCTGCGCAAACCATTACCCGCGCTCACACTGGGCACGGCCCCGGCGGACTACTCCGTGCCGGTCAGCGTCGAGCTGCCCTTTGCCGAGCTTGAACGGCGGGCGGCGGTGCTGCTGGCCGCCGACACCGCCACCGGGACGGTGCGGGTGGACAGCGTGCACGTGCGCGGTGTGCGCGACAGCGTGCGCATCGACCTCACGGTGTCCGGATCGCTGCGCGGCCGGCTCACGCTGACCTCACGGCTGCGCTGGGACGCCGAGGCGCGCGAATTACGCCTCGATGATCTCGACTGGTCGCTGGAGAGCCGCGGGCGGCTGTCGCGCGTGAAGGCCACGCTGGGGGCGCCGCTGGTGGGGCGGGCGCTGCGGCGCGCCACCAACGGCGGGCGCGTGGCGCTGGGCGCGCAGCTGGATTCCGTGCGCACGGAGTTGATGCGGCTGCTGAACGGCCCCATGGCTCCCGGGGTCGTGATGGGCAGCAGCGTGCGCACCGTACAGATTACCGACGTCACCGCGACGGCGACCGCCTTCGTGGTGCGCGCACGGCTTACCGGACAGTCAGGGGTGTGGTTTCAATGAGCAGCGTGTCCATCCATCAGGTCCCCCGTCTCCGCGCGGCGGCCGTCGCCGTGCGGACCGTGTTCCTACGCGTGTTCTCCGCCGCGTGCGTGACGGCGTTGCTTGCGACCACCGTGGCGGCTTCCGCTGTCCAGGCGCAG
>CANJOX010000075.1 GCA_947475795.1 Gemmatimonadota bacterium | reverse complement strand
CCGCCCGGCCGACAAGCCGACGCCGGTGGCCAATTACAACTACCTGCTCATGCACGGCTCGCACGACGGCGACGTGTCCACGTTCAACGGACTCGCGCAGTACGAGCGCCTCCGCTTCACCGATGGGAAACCGTGGTTTAAATCGGCGGTGTTCGTGTATCGCGCCAATCACGGGCAGTGGAACACCACATGGGGGAATCTCGACGGCGGGCCGCGCAGCGCGCGGTCGCTGGATGTGCGTGGGCTGCTGACGCCGCCGGCGCAGCGCCGGTTCGCCGAGGTGTACATCGCGGCGTTTCTCGAGGCCACGTTGCGCGGGAAGAGCGAGTATTTGCCGCTGTTCCGCGATCATCGTGTGGCGGGGGCGTGGCTGCCCAAAACCATGTACACCACGCGCTTTCAGGAGAGCGCCTTCCGCACGGCGGCCGATTTCGAGGAAGACGTGGACGTGACCTCCGGGTCGGTGCCCGGGATCACGTTCGCCGGCGACTCGCTGGCGGTGTGGAAGGAGTCGCCGGTGCCGTTCCGCTCGCGCGGGTCCACGCAGGCGCATAATGCGGTGACGATCGGCTGGAACAACCGGATTGCCGGCGACGACACGACGAAGCTGGGCACGGCGGCGTCGTTCGCCATGCAGGTGAGCGATTCGCTGCGCGCCGCGTGGCGTGTGGACGGCGCGGCGTCGCTGGTGTTCTCGCTCACGCCGACCGATGCGAAGCCCGGCCCCCGGGCGGCCGCGCGCGATACCGAGAAGAAGACGGACTCGCTGTCCAAGGCGCCGAAGAAGCCGGGGCCGAAGAAGCCGTCGGCCAAGAACGCGAAGCCCGACACGGTGCCGATCGATCTCTCGATCGAAGCGACCGATGCCGGTGGGCGTACGGCCTCGGTGCCGTTATCCACGTACGGGGTGGTGCGTCGTCCGCTCCCGGCCTACGTGTACCGGCGCGCCGGCCGCGACAAGCAGCGCTTCGCCAGTGTGTCCGAGATCGTGTTGCAGACGTACGCGATACCGCTGGCCGATTTTGCGCGCGTGACGCCGGGCTTCGAGGCGTCGCGCCTCACCCGCGTGCGGTGGCGCTTCGACCGCAGCACGGCCGGCACCATCATCCTGGACCACATCGGCTTCTCCACCATGCGCCCTGAGTTCACCGCCCCCACGACGGGAGCGGCGCGATGAGCCGCCCGTTCACGACGCGCGCGCGCCGGGCCGCGCTGGTCGCGGCGCTGGCCACGACCGCGGTCACGTCCACCGCCCGGGCGCAGGCGCCCACGCCGGCGGGGCCGAAGGCACCGGACCAACGCGAGCGGTACGCGCCGCTCGTGCTGAAGCTGCCGGCCACGGCCCGCGTGTTGTCGCTGGGCGGGGCGCGCGTGGCGCTGCGCGACGCCGATGCGGTGTTCGGCAATCCGGCGCTGGTGGGGACCGCCACCGCGCTCGCCGTGGGCGCTGAACGCTACGCCAGCGGGGCCACGGCCGGACAGTTCGCCAGCAGCTCCACCATCGGGCCGCTCGGCATCGGCGTCGGTGTGCAGATGCTCGATGCTGCTCCGTCGTCCGGCGTGTTTCCGGCAGCCAGTGAGGTGCTGACGCGGGCGAATGTGCCCGGCACCAGCAGTCTGGCGGCATCGGTGGCGGCGTCGCTCACGTGGAAGCAACTGCGCTGGGGGGTGGCGGCCACATACCTCAACGAGCACGTGGCGGACGATCAGGCCCGCGGTGTCGCGTTCGATCTCGGCGCGTCGAAGTCGCTGCCGTTTCTGGGCAGCACGGTGGGGGTGGCCGTCCAGCATCTGGGGTCGCGCCTCGCGGTGGCCGGCCGCCGAGCGGCGTTACCCACGCAACTCGCGCTCGGGATTGCGACCGCCCCGCGTGGCGTCGGTGCGTGGGTGGATGTCGCGGCCACGGCGGAGCTCGACGTGCGTCGGGACGGTGCGCTCTACCCACGTGGCGGGGTGGAGGTGAGTTACGTCCCCATTGAGGGGGTGTCGTTGACGGGGCGCGTGGGAGGGCGGCGTCCGCAGTTGCGCGCCGAGCAGCCGTTTACTGCGGGCGGCGGGATCACGGTGGACCGCGTGACCCTCGACTACGGGTGGGAGACGCTCCGCGGGGGCGCGGGGCACCGGCTCACGCTGCGGCTGCGCTAGCGGCCGCGGTAGCGGCTGCGCTGGAGGCGCATTCCGCGGCGATTTTGCGTGCCGCTCCCCTGTTCGTCGGGGGCGGCATTTCGCTATGTTGGGAGGCTGGCCTGCGGTACCGCGGGTCGGCGCTCCGGTAGCTCAGTTGGTAGAGCAGTGGCCTTTTAAGCCATAGGTCGTGGGTTCGAGTCCCACCCGGGGCACTTGCCGGTCATTCGCCGGGTACACGGGTATCTTTGCGTATGCGTGGTCGCAGTTTCCTTTCCGCGGCGCTGACACTGGCGGCCGCCACTCTGATGCTCCCGCACGCCGCCCGGGCGCAGTTCGGCCTGCCCTCGCGCGCGAGCGCCGCCGACAGTGCCCAGACCGTGTCGCCCGCTTCGCCGCGCGGTGCGCTGGAGTCGTTCCTGCGCCTGGCCGATGCCGGCGACTGGACCGGGGCGGCGACGTATCTGTCCGTGCCGGTGGGGTCGCGGGGGCGCGCCCCGCAGCTCGCGCGCCGGCTCTCGAGCGTGCTCGAGCAGCGCCTCGCGCTCGACGTGCGCACGGTGTCCGGCGCGGTGGCCGGGGATACCACCGACGGCGACGCCACGGGCGACCGCATCGCGGTGTTGCCCGGGGCCAACGGCCGCGAGGAACCGGTGCGGCTGGTGCGCATCGCCGCGCCGTCGGGTGGCACGGTGCGCTGGGTGTTTTCGCAAAGCACGGTGGCCTCGGTGGACGGCTGGTTCGAGAACCTCGGGGCCCCGTGGCTCCGTGAACGGTTGCCGGCGTCGCTCCGGCGCGACGGGCCGCTCAACCTCTACCTGTGGCAGTGGATCGGCCTCGCGATCGCGCTCCCGCTCGTGGTGCTGCTGGCGTGGGCGCTCGGCGCGCTGCTGCGCACGCTCCTGGGACGGATCGCGCAGCGCACCGTGACCGACTGGGACAACCTGCTCCTCGAGCAGCTGCGCGGGCCGTTCCGGTTGTGGGCGGCGTCGCTGGCCCTGTCGCCGCTGCTCGCGCCGCTCGCGCTCAACACCCGCATCGCGGCCTTCGCCACGTCGCTCACCCGCGGCCTCGTGCTGCTGGCGCTCTTCTGGGGGCTGCTGCGCATCATCCGGCTGGCACAGGACCGCGTGACCAACGCCGCCTCGGCCACGGGGCAGGGGGCGCAGGCCCGCACGCTCGTGCCGCTGTTCGGCAATATCCTGCGGGTCACCGTCGGCATCGTGGCGCTGCTCGTGGCGCTGGCGCAGTTCGGCTATCCAGTGGGCACGCTGCTGGCCGGACTTGGCATCGGCGGTATCGCGGTGGCGCTGGCCGCGCAGAAGACCGTGGAGCATCTCTTCGGCAGCGTGTCGCTGGCGGCCGACAACGCGTTCCGGGTGGGCGACTGGGTGCGCGCCGGCACCACCGAAGGGGCCGTGGAGCGTATCGGGCTCCGCTCCACCAGCCTGCGCACCGTGGACCGCACCGTCGTGCGCATCCCCAACGGCCGGCTGGCCGACGAGCGCATCGAAACCTTCGGGGAGCGCGATCGCATCCTGCTGCGCACCGCCATCGACCTCACCTACGACACCACCCCGGAGCAGATCGAACGCATCCGCGACGCCCTCGAGGCCGCGCTGCGCGCGCACCCGCTGGTGTTCGACGAGATCGTGCGCGTGCACGTGGTGGGCTTCACCGAGTCCGCCATCCGACTCGATGTGCTCGCATGGTTCCTGACCACGGAATGGCAGGAGTTCCTGCGTATCCGGCACGAGATGCTGCTGGCGTTCATGCGCATCATCCGCGCGCACGGGTCGAGCTTCGCGTACCCGTCGCGCACCGTGTATCACGTGCAGCCGGACGGCGCCGCGCCGTTCCTCACGCCACGCGACACCGGGAGCAGTACCGAATTCCGCACCGGTACCAACACCACGACCGGCGCATCCGCGCCGGCCACGGACGCCTGACCGGATGATGCCCCTCTTGGCGGCCGTCGCGTCGCTGGTGCTCTCGGTGCTACCGGCCATCGCGCAGGGCGACATGCTGCAGGCGCCGCCGCCGCTGCTGGCCACCGAGCTGGCCGCCACGCTGCTGCAAGGCGCCATCACCACCGGACTCGCGGCGCTGTGTGCGCACTTGTACGTGCGCTACCGGCGTCCCTGGTTCGGCTGGTTCGCCGTGGCGTGGAGCGTGTACGTGGCGCGGCTGCTGTGCATCCTGAGCTTTCTGCTCACGGGCGAGCGGGTGTGGCTGTACTGGCATCAGGTGACCACCGGGTGGACCGCGCTGGCGCTGCTCTGGTCGGCCATCGTGTTCCTGCGACAGCCGAAGGCGCGCGCGGCGTATCTGCTGCTGGCGCTCTTTCCGGCGCTCTGGTCGTATGTGGCGATCTACCAGCTCGATCACTTCCTGTGGGCGGCGCTGCCGGCGGTGTTGTTCCTGAGCGGGGCCACGATGTGGACGGGGTGGGTGTTCTGGCGACATCACCGCATTGCGCAGTCCACCGGCGCGCGCTTGCTGGCCGTGTCGTTCTTTTTGTGGGGGCTGCACCACCTCGACTATCCGTTCCTGCGAGCGCAGGGGGCGTGGACGCCGTGGGGCTACTATCTCGACATCTCGTTCGAATTGCTGGTTGGATTCGGACTGGTGTTGTTGGTGCTCGACGATCTCGGACGCGGCGTGCGCGCGCTCTCTGCGCTCTCCGGTGATCTGCAGCGCCGCGATCGCACCACCGACCCACTCGACGTGCTGTTGTCACGGCCGCTCGCCCTGCCCGGCGTGCGTGGCACGGCCATGTATGTGTTCGACGCCGATGGCGCCGACGACACCGGGGGGACCGACGCGCTGGAAGGCGCCCTCACTGCGTGGCGCGACGGCGGAGAGCCCATGGCGGGCGAGGCCAATGGCGAGGCCAATGGCGACGCCAGCGGCAACGCGGCGACGGACACCGTGCCATCGGCGACCCGCGGGCGCTTCGTCCGCGGCGCTGGATCGTGCGCCGGGTGGGACAACGCCACCCCCGAACAGGCGGTACTCGACGCCCTCACGCGTATGCGGCTGTCGCGGCGTCCGCAGCTGGTGTCGGCGGCCGGCCAGCAGCCGTTCATTGCCGCGTTGCCCGTGGGATCGGGCACGCGACTCGTGGGCGCGCTCGTGATGGCGGGCGACGTGCGGAATCCATTCACCGCGCTCGACGACGACTTCCTGCTCACGCTGGGGCAGCAGGTCGGCGCGGCCCTTGAACAATCGGCGCTCGACCGGCAGCTGGCCACGCGCACCACGGCACTCGAGCGGCTGTCGGCACGTATGGTGCGCCAGCATGAAGACGAGCGCCGTCGCCTCTCGCGTGAGCTGCACGACGAAACGGCGCAGGTGTTTTCGGCGGTCAAAATGCAGCTCGAAGCGTTGCGCCCACTGCTGGCCGAGGGCGCCTCGCCGCGGCTCGATCGTCTGCTGTCGCTGGTGGATACCGGCATTGCCAGCATCCGGCAGGTCACCAGCGACCTGCGCCCCACCTTGCTCGATGATCTGGGGCTGCGCCCCGCGCTGCATTCGCTCGTGACCGATTTCACCGAGCGCAGCGGCATCCGCGCCACCTTCGATGCGCCCGCCCTGTTCCCGCCGTTGCACCCCGACGCTGATCTGGCGCTCTTCCGCGCGCTGCAGGAAGCGCTGTCGAACGTCGTGCGTCACGCGCACGCCACGCAGGTCGAGGTGCTGGTCACCGTCGATGACGGCGGTTTGGCGCTCTGTGTGTGTGACGACGGCACGGGATTTCCCGTGGGGCGCAACGGGCGCATTCGTGACGCCGAGCATCGCATGGGGCTGACCGGCATGCGCGAGCGGATCTTCGCGATCGGTGGTGACGTGGTGATCGCCAATCGCGGCAAGGGCGCCGAGGTGCGGATCCGCGCCCCGCGTGTGGATGTCGGCCGCGCCAACCCGGTCGGTCCCTCGTGAGGCACGCGTGACGCATTCTCAGCCGGCTGGGCCGGCACCGACGCGCATCCGCGTGCTGATTGCCGACGATCACGCGCTCGTGCGTGAGGGGTTACGCTACGTCCTCGATGCCGATCCCGGCATCGAAGTGGTCGCGGAGGCGGCCAATGGACGCATTGCGGTGGAGCTGGCGCAGCAGTACGCGCCGGACGTTGTCGTGCTGGATATCACGATGCCTGAAGAGACCGGCCTGCACGCGGCCGCGCGGTTGCGTGCGCTGTTGCCGTCGGCGCGCATCCTCATGCTGAGCATGCACGACCAGAGCGAATACGTGCGGGAAGGGATGCGCATCGGCACGCACGGCTATCTGCTGAAGGACTCGGCGGGCGAAGAGCTGCGGGCGGCGATTCACGCGGTCCATGCGGGCGGCACGTTCTTCAGTCCCGCCGTGGTGAAGCGCCTCAGCGCCAGCGAGGCCGCGCCGGTGTCCGCGACGCTTGTCCAGCTCGAATTGCTCACGCCGCGGGAGCGCGATGTGCTGGGGGGCGTGGCGCGCGGGCTCACGAACAAGGCGATCGCGGCAGAGCTGGGAATCAGCCGGCGCACGGTGGAGGCGCATCGCGAAAGTCTGATGCGCAAGCTCGAGATTCACAGCGTGGCGGGGCTCACCCGCTTTGCGCTGGAAGCCGGACTGATGCCCGACGCCTGATCCTCGCGACGCCGCACGGCAGCGGTCACCCGGCACAGACGGAGTGGCACCGGCCCTTGGCGTTGTGACGACATCGAGATCGTGGTGTGACCGGCGTGTGGCGCGCTGATCACCCGCCCGTGGCCGAGGCGCGCGATCGTCGTGGTCCATGAGCCCACTACTGGCCCGACTCGATGCGCGCGACCGCGCGCTGTTTCTCCGCCTCGTGCTGACGGCCACGTCCGCGCGGTCGCGCCGCCGCTTCTGGACCACGCTCACCCACGTGGGCGGCGCGCGGGCCAGCATCGCACTCAGCATCGCCTCGGCGGCGTTGCCCGGAGTCACGGTCGCGATGGCGTGGCGCACCCTGCTGCTGCTGGGCGCGTCGCATGCGGTCGTGCAGATCGTGAAGCGTCTGGCGGGCCGCCCGCGCCCCACGGCGTGGCGTGGCGGCGACGGGCCCGATCCCCTCGTGCTCGTCCCCGATCAGTTCTCGTTTCCCAGCGGACACGCCTGTGCCGCCATGGCGGTGGCCGTCGGTCTCGCGGCCGCGATGCCGTCGCTTACCATCCCGCTGCTGGTCGTCGCGCTGCTGGTGGGTTTCTCGCGCGTGATGCTGGGCGTGCACTATCCCGGCGACGTCGTCGTCGGGCAGGCGATCGCGCTGGTGGCGGCGTACCCGGTGCTGCGGTAAGAACTGCCAACCGCTTAGTGAGCAGGGAGGAGGGTGTCAGGAAGGAGCAGGCGCGGTCCTGCGTCCTCCATCCTGATCCCCTCCTCCCTGCCTCCTCAGCAGTTGGCCGTTTCCGAGCTCGAGCCTCGCCCAGAACTCACCCTCTGCGACGTGCGTCACAGCGCGCGGTGACAGCACCACGGGCGGTTCGTCACCCCTGTAGCGGCTCACCTTTCTGCTCGACGGTCCCCTGATGATCCTCTCTGCGTTGTACGCCGACCGCCTGACCACGCTCCCCGGTGTGGCGGAGGCGGCGGACCCGCGCCTCCGGTTGTTGCACTGCCGACTGGAACGCGGCCCGTCGGCAATGTCGCGCGTGTCCGTGGCGCTGGCGGGACCGGACGATGCGCCGCCGGTCGTGTGCCGGCAGGAGGGCACCGCGTGCCCTGGCGGCGATCTCCGGTTGGCCGCGCTGGCCACACTCGCGGCGCTGGCGCAGGTCGCGGGCGGCACGTGCGCCTTCGAACTGATCGGCGTGAAACCCGTGCGGGCGTTTGACGCAACCGTGATCATGGTGGCGGCGTTCGCCACGCGCGACGGCGTCGTCACGCGCATCGTGGGGGCGGCCGTCGTGGACGGCGATCCGTTGATCGCGACGGCGCGGGCTGCGTGCCACGCCGCCAACCGGCTGGCGATGCCGCTGGTCGAGGCGCCGTCGGCTGACGCGTAACGGCGCGCTGTGGCCGGAGCGCGCGGCGCACCGGCCGGCGACACGTCGGCCGACTGGCCGATGATCCACTAGAATTCCCATGTGATTTTTCTGACCGCTTTCCGCGCCGATGCGCGACCGGGACCTCGGCCGGTCCGCGTGCCGCTCTGCCTTCCCCTGCTGTTCCTGGGCGCGTGCGCCCGGTTCGGGGGAGGCGCGGCGCCGTTGACGGTCGCGCCGCCGCCCAGTGCGGTGGTGTCGGCGGCGGCGCCGACGATCGAGGCGCCCGTGGGCGCGCCCGCGCCGGCCGATCGGGCCACGCCCGACGAGGTCGTGCGCACCGCGGTGGCCGTATTCGGTGGCGACAGTGCGCTGCTGCAGCCGGCGATCAGACCGCACGGCGATGTCGCGGCGGATGCCGACGCGGATTCCACGGCGGATGCCATCGAGGAGCCCCTGTGGGACCTCGACGTGCGCTCGTACGAAACGCACGATCGGGTGGAGCACTACGTGGGGCTGTTTTCCACGGGGCGCGGCCGTGAGACCTTTTCGGCGCGCCTGTCACGCGGGACGCGGTACGAGCCGATGATTCGCGCCAAGCTGCGGGCCGGCGGCATGCCGGAGGACCTGACGTATCTGGCGCTGATCGAAAGCGGCTACGACCCGCACGCCTATTCGCGCGCGGCGGCGGTGGGGATGTGGCAGTTCATGAGCGGGACCGCGCGCCTGGTGGGGATGCGGGTGGATTGGTGGGTGGACGAACGGCGCGATCCGGCCCGTGCCACCGACGGCGCCATCCGCTTTCTGCGGGACCTGCAGAAGCAGTTCGACGGCTCCCTGTATCTGGCGGCTGCCGCGTACAACGGCGGTCCGGGGCGGGTAGCGCGCGGGCTCACGCGTTTTGCCGGCGAACTGGATGGCACGGCCGGTGATGATCGCTTTTTTGCGCTGGCCGAGCAGGACTATCTGCGCGCGGAAACCAAGAATTACGTGCCGCAGCTGATTGCGGCGGCGCTGGTGGCCAAGATGCCGGCGCGGTACGGCCTCGTGATCGATTCGCTGCCGGAGTACGGCTACGACTCGGTGTTGGTGGCGGCCGGGACGGCGCTGGCCAGCGTGGCCGCCGCCACCGGTGCCACGAAGCTCGAGCTGCGCGACCTCAATCCGGCCATCCTGCGCGGCATTGCGCCGCCGGATGCCGATCTCTGGGTTCGGATACCCGCCGGGACCGCCGACCGGGCGCGCTGGGCGCTGGACAGCATGCCCGCGGAGGAGCGCCTTGGGTACCACGTTCGCCCGGTGGTGGGCACGAGCACCACGCCGACGCGCTTCGCGGATCAGCACGGTCTCACGCTGAAGCAATTACGCGCCTTCAATCCCACCATGAAGTCCACCCGGAAGGGGCGGCTCGTGGCGGGGCAGTCGCTCCGCATCCCCACCGAGTTAGCGCTCAGCTATGCCCGCGACATTCCCGATCCCGCGATTGAACGGTACGGCGGGTCGTCGTCGACCACGTTGTCGTCGCGCGGCATTCACGTGGTGAAGCGCGGCGAGTCGCTGGGGGCGATCGCCAAGCGCTATGGTACCACGGTGACCCGCCTCAAGACGCTGAACGGCATGAAGGGGTCGCGCGTGATGGCCGGCCAGACGTTGCGGGTGCGCAGCGGCAGCAGCGCGGCCAAGAAGGCGACCGCGAAGAAGTCGACCGCGAAGAAGGCGACCGCGAAGAAGTCGACCGCCAAGAAGGCGACCGCGAAGAAGGCGACCGCCAAGAAGGCGACCGCGAAGAAGACCACCGCCAAGAAGTCGACCGCGAAAAAGAAGACGGCGTCCTCAAAAAAGAAGACGCCGCCGCGCTAACCGTCCTTCTCCGGGCCGTGCCCCCGCCTCATTCCAGCACGCCCCGTCCACGGTATCCCTTCGTGATCAGACTTTCGTAGCCGTTCGCCGGGTCGAGCCCCAAGCTGATCGACCGCTGCACGGCCACGGGGCCGCGGTTGTACACCAGCAGCGCCAGCTTCAGATCGCCCTTCTGTTCGCGGATCAGGGCGCGCAGGTACCGGAAGCCGATCCGGAGGTTGACCTCGGGGTCGAGCAGCTGCTGGCGGGTCACGGCGGGTTCGAATTCGCGCGCCGTGCCGAGCATGAGCTGGGTGAGCCCGAGGGCACCGGCGGGACTGACCGCGCGCGGGTTGAACACGCTCTCCACGCGGATCAGGCGGAAGCCAAGTTCCGGTTCAATGCCGGCAGCGACCGCCGCGTCAAAGATCCGGCGGGCCAACTCGAGTTTGATCCGGTACTTCGCGCTGTACAGGTAGACGCGATGCCAGCGGCCCAGCGATTCGCCACGGACCCCTTCCCGGGGATCGAGTCCGAACGGCAGGGTACGCCCGGTGGCGCGCGTGGTCCGGGACAGGACGTCGCCGGCCGGCCGCCACAGCGGCGGGAGCGGCAACATGGCGACCGGTGACGCCAGCGGCCCTCGGCGGGTGCTCGGGGTGCCCGGCTCCACCGGTACCGGGGTGCCGAGCACGGGGGGCACGCGGCGGGTGGCGGTAGCCGACACGGCCAAGGTGGCAACGACCACGGCAGCCGTGAACACCCGGAGCAACGGACGCGTAACGTGGCGACGAGACATCCGTCGCCGACGAGCCACCGCGTCGCGGCTCGGGATTCTGTCGGACGAGTGGTGCATTGGCCCTCGCGGTCAGCAGGACACTCACGGACTGCTGATGAAGTCTCCCGTCGTGCCGCCGCGTTTTTCACGCAGCACGATGTCGGAAATCACCATGGTCCGGTCAACGGCCTTCGCCATGTCGTAAATCGCGAGCAAGGACACGGAAACGGCCGTCAAGGCTTCCATCTCCACCCCAGTCGTCGAGGTGGTTCTGACGAATCCCTCGACCCGAAGGCCCGGCAGGGATGTATCAATGCTAACCCGGACCTCGATCGCGGACAACGGGAGCGGGTGGCACAGGGGGATGAGGTCGGCGGTCCGCTTGGCGGCCTGAATCCCCGCCAGACGGGCCACGGGGATCACGTCACCCTTCTTTAACGTGTTGTCCTGTATGGCT
>CANJOX010000074.1 GCA_947475795.1 Gemmatimonadota bacterium | reverse complement strand
TGTGAAAGTCTTTGTGGATGCGGATGCGGATATCCGCCTGATCCGTCGCATCCGGCGGGACACCGCCGTCCGTGGGCGGACACTCGAGTCGGTGCTCGACCAGTATCTCAGTTCCGTGCAGCCGATGCATCTGCAGTTCGTTGAACCCAGTAAACGCTACGCGGACGTCATCGTGCCGCGTGGCGGCAGCAACACGGTCGCCATCGAGATGATCGTCGCCAAGATCCAGCGGCGGCTCACCGCGCGCGCCGCCGCCCGAACTCCCCTGTCCGTTCCCGTACCGGCCGAACCGGCCTGAGCCTCGATGCACACTGCGCCGCCCACCGAACGCATTCTCGTCGTCGATGACGAACCGGAAATCGTGGCGCTCGTCACGTACCATCTGGCCAAACTTGGCTACAACGTGTCCATGGCGGCCAACGGTCAGGACGCCCTTGCCCACGCGCGCCGCGATCACCCGGCGCTGATCGTGCTGGACCTCATGCTCCCCGGCCTCTCCGGCTTCGACGTGCTCGAACAGCTGCGCGCCGACGAAAGCACGCGGAACATCGCGGTGCTGATGCTCACGGCCCGCCGCGAAGAGCCCGACCGCATCCGCGGGCTCTCGCTGGGCGCCGACGATTACCTCACCAAGCCCTTCAGCCCGGCGGAGCTGGTGCTGCGCGTGGGCGCCATTCTGCGACGCACCGGCAACACCGCGCCGGCCAACGCCGGCACGCTCGTCATCGGCCCGCTGCAGGTGGACAAGGCCGCCATGACCGTGCGCGTCGATGGGCAGCTGGTGGAACTCACCCCCACGGAGTTCAAGCTGCTCCTCACGCTGATCGAGCGCCGCGGACGCGTTCAGGGGCGCGGCCTGCTTCTCGAAACCGTGTGGGACGCCGCGCCGGACATTCAGACGCGCACGGTGGACATGCACGTCCAGCGGTTGCGCACCAAGCTGGGTGCCGCCGGTGATCTGATCGAAACCGTGCGCGGGTTCGGGTACCGCTTCCGAGCGGCTCCGCCGCGCGGCAGCTGAGCGCCGGCGCGCCCGCCTCGTGAGACTCGCGCAACGGCTGGTCGTCAACAGCTTCGTCGTGGCCACGCTGCTGGTCGGCATCGTGCTGTTCGCGGTGGAGCGGCGCGTCACGGAGCGCGTGCGTGCCGAAGAGCCTGCGGCCACCGCCATCGCGTCCGATGAGTTTCTCGCCAAGGTGCGGCGCGACATCGTCATCGCCGGGCTGGCGGCGCTGCTCGTGGGCGTGGCACTCGCGCAGGTGCTGGCTGCCCCGGTAGCGCGCCCCATTGAGGAGCTGCGCGACGTGGCGCGTGGGCTCGCTGCCGGCGACCTCACCCAGCGTCCCTCCCGCGCCATCGCCGGCGGTGAGGTGGCCGACCTGGCCGAAGCGTTGCGCCGCCTCGCCGAGCAGCTCGAAGCCCGGTTGCAGGCCCTGCAGGGGGAAGAGGCCCTGTTGGTGGCGCTCACCGAGTCGCTCAATGAAGGGGTGATCGCGGTCGATGCACGGCAGCGCGTCGTGCGCATCAACGCCACGGCGCGGCAGCTGCTGCGCCTGCGCGAGCCGGTCCCCTTCCCCGCCGACTTTCTCCCCCGCGACCGCACCCTGCGCGAAGCCCTCGCGGCCGTGCTGTCGGGCAGCGACGCCACCCCCGACGAAGTGCGCGTCGATGACCGGACGCTGTCGCTGACGGCCCGCCCGCTCCCCGGCGGCGGGGCGGTGTTGGCACTCTATGACCTCACCCCGATCCGACGTCTCGAGGCCGTGCGCCGCGATTTCGTAGCCAACGTGTCACACGAACTCCGGACCCCGCTCACGGTCATCGGCGGCTTCGTGGAGACGCTGCAGGACGAGGATCTCCCGCCCGCGCTGCGCCGTCAGTTTCTGGGCATGGCGGAGTCCAACGTGCGTCGCATGCAGCGCATCGTGGATGACCTGCTCGACCTGTCCCGCATCGAGTCGGGCGGCTGGATCCCGAATCCGGTGGAGCTCGACTTCGCGGCCATCGCAGCCGAAGTGCTGGCGCCGCTGCAGGCCGCGGCCGCCGCCAAGGGTGTCGACCTGCGGACGGAGCTCACGCCGGGCGCCCCGGCGCTGTACATGGACCCCACCGCCGTCCGCCAGATTCTCAGCAACCTCTCAGAGAACGCGCTGCGCCACACTACCAGTGGCGCCGTCGTCCTGTTTGCCGTACCCGAAGACGGCGGGATGCGCATCGGCGTGCGCGACACGGGTTCCGGGATCGGGGCGGACCATCTCCCCCGGATTTTCGAGCGCTTCTACCGCGCGGATCCGGGGCGGGCCCGCGAAGTGGGCGGTACGGGCCTCGGCCTTTCCATCGTCCGCCACCTCGCGGAAGCACACGGGGGCACGGTCAACGCGGAATCGAACGCCGGCGTGGGCACCACGATTTCCGCGTGGGTGCCCGGCCCGGAACACACGGCCAGCGACGACACGCCCGCCGCTGACTAGGCCAGCGGCGGGGTGGACTCGTCTGCCGCGTCGACGGATGCGTCCACCGTGGGGTCCTGGGCACCTGCGCCGCGTGAGGCGGCCGCCCCCCCGCTGTCGTGCCGCCGAGCGCGCCGCCCGGCGAACGCCTCGGCGATCAGCCGCGGCAGCATCACCCCGGCAGGTCCCTCGATAGGCAAAATGGAGGGCCCGCGACGCTGCCCCTCCATCGTGGGATTCACCACGATCACCGTGGCGCCGTGCGTGGCCGAGATCCACGGCAACGACGCCGCCGGCTCCACCACGTTCGACGTGCCGATCGACAGAAACACATCGCAGGCCACGGCCGCGCTGCGCGCCGCCTCGAACGCCGGCATCGGCATCGACTCACCAAACCACACCACATCAGGGCGCATCAGCGCGCCGCACGTCGGGCACGGTGGCGGCTCCAGCGCCATAGCGTCGGTGGGCACCATCGTGCCCGGACACCCGGCACTGCAGCGCGCGCGCATCAGCGATCCGTGCAACCCGATGATGTCGCGGGAGCCCGCCCGTTCGTGGAGGTCATCCACGTTCTGGGTTACCAGCGTGCAGTGCGCCACCCGCGAGGCCAGCGTCACCAGCGCCTGATGCCCGGGATTGGGCTGAGCCGCCCGGACCATCGCCCGGCGGGCCGCATACCACTGCCACACCCGCGTGGGGTGCGTCGCGAAGGCCTCGGGCGTCGCAAGCTCCTGCGGCGTGAACTGGGCCCACAATCCGCTCTGGGCGTCCCGGAAGGTCGGGATGCCACTCTCGGCGGAGATCCCCGCGCCGCTGAACACGCAGACGTGCTCGGCGGCGCGCAGGGCGCGCGCCGCAACCGATAGAGCCTCGGCGCGGGTCTGCGGATCAGTGGGCGGCGGGGAGGCGACGCGGCGCCGTTCGAGCAGCGGATCGGAAGCAGGCATGATGCGGGCGAGAATATCACAGCGCTCGGGCTCGCACCAGCCCCCTCACCTTCTGCGCCCCGGCTCGGCGCGTCGTGACACGATCGTTGCACAACCGTGTGGAGACCGAAACCTGCGTCACGAAGCTTTCCCGGTGCGAAATCCCTGTGGTCTCGCATCGTGGCCCCCGGTCGTTCAACTGGACGCGCCGGACGTCTTAACATTAAGCTGACCTGATCATCCATGCGGACCTACGCACACGTGCTTTCCCGTTTCGCGCGTCATCTGACGCTGGCGATGACGGTTGCCGTCGTCCCCGCTTCACGCATTGCCGCGCAAGCCGCTGACGCCCCGGCCGGTCGGATCACCGGGCGCATCGTCGACGCCAAATCCGGCCAGGGCATCGCCGCCGCCGGTGTGCAGGTGGTGGGCACCACCATCGGCGCGCAGTCGGGCGTCGACGGCCGGTATACCATCGCCCGCGTCCCCGCCGGGACCGTCACGCTGCAGGTACGCCGTATCGGCTACGGGCCGAAGACGGTCACCGGCATTCTGGTCCCGGCCAACGGATCGCTCGAACAGGACATCACGCTCACCAGCGCCGAGTTGCAGTTGGCCGCGGTCAGCGTGACGGCCACCAAGGAAAAGGGCACCGTCAACGAAGCCCTGAATCAGCAGAAGAACGCCACGAACGCGGTGAACGCCATCACCGCCGAGCAGATCGCGCGGAGCCCCGACAGCGATGCGGCGCAGGCCGCCCAGCGCGTGAGCGGTGTTACGGTGCAGGATGGCAAGTACCTGCAGGTGCGCGGCCTTGGCGAGCGCTACACCACCGCGTCGCTGAACGGCGCGCGCATTCCGAGCCCGGAGCCCGAACGCAAGGTCGTACCACTCGACCTGTTCCCCGCGGGTCTGCTGCAGGATGTGACCACGGTCAAGACCTTCACGCCCGACCAGCCGGGCGACTTCGCCGGTGCGAACGTCAACATCCGCACGAAGGAATTTCCGGCGTCGCGCCAGATCAACTACTCCACGAGCTTCGGCGCCAACAGTCGCGTGCTCGGTCAGACGCTCCCGTTCGCGCCGCGCGCTGGCGGTGAACTGGTCGGTTTCGCCGGGACCGCGCGGTCCCGTCCGTCGGCCATCTCCTCGGCGAACTTCCTCGGGAACGTGACGCAGTCGGATTACAATCAGATGGCGCTGCAACAGCGCAACGTTTGGAACGCCGCGCCGCGCGCCGGTGGCATGAATGGGTCGTTCGGTGCCTCCACCGGCGGCAACACGATTTTCGGTCGGCGTATCGGTTACGTCCTCAGCGGCAACTACGGCTACTCCGAGGAGACGCGCGCCAACGAGCGCTTCGCCGTCGGGAATCAGGGCGCCAACAACACGGTGGTGCCCCTGACCTCCGTCGCCGGAACCACCGGCCGTTCGAGCATTCAGTGGGGCGGCATCGCGAATTTCTCGACGCTGATCGGCAAGAGCTCGCGCGTGTCTCTCAACACCACCGCCACGCGCAGCGCGGACAACGAAGCGCGGACGGATCGCGGCTTCGACGAAAATCTCTCGGACAGCATCGCCCGCACGACCTTGCGCTACGTGGAACGCGGCGTGGCCACCGTCACCGGTCAGGGTGAGCATCAGTTGGGGGGCCGCAATAAGACGGCGTGGTCGGCCACGTACGCCAGCACGACCCGCCGCGAGCCGGACCGCTCGGACGTCGTGTACTCGCGCGGCAGTGACGGCAAGTTCTCGCTCCTCGCCTCGCTCGACGGCGCCCGCCGCCTGTATTTCGACCTGCAAGAAACGAACAACACCGCGCAGGTCGATCATTCGATCAACATCGGTGAGATCGCGAACCAGAACGTGCTCAAGGTGGGGGCCTACTACCGCACCACGAATCGCTCGGCCGCCGCACCGATCTACTCGTTCATCTCGCGCGCACCGGAAGCCGTGCGCACGCAGTCGGCCGACGTGATCTTCGGCGCGACGCAGGCGTGTGCCGCCTGCAGTCAGATCAATGTCCAGCCGATCGGGCAGGCCGGTTCGTACACGGCCGAGGACCGGACCGCGGCCGGGTACGTGATGACGGACTGGGGCCTTGGCGAGCGCGTTCGCGTCATCGCCGGCGCGCGCCTCGAGCAGGCGAAGATCAA
The DNA here is from genome assembly GCA_947475795.1 of Gemmatimonadota bacterium. The sequence goes on along the minus strand of CANJOX010000074.1, from coordinate 5,664 downwards.
TGTCGCCTCCAGCACGCAGGGCGGCTTCACGGCCAGCGCCGTGCTCGACAACACGGATGTGCTCCCATCGCTCCTCATCAACACCAAGCTCACTGAGAACCAGAACCTGCGCTTCGGCATCACGCGCACGCTGGCTCGCCCGGAGTACCGTGAACTCGCGCCGGTCACCTTCCGCGACGTGCTCGGCGGCGTGAGCGTGACGGGTAACGACAAGCTCAAGCGCTCGCTGATCGACAACGTCGACCTCCGCTACGAGGCCTTCCCGACCTCGGGCGAAGTGCTGAGCATCGGCGTGTTCGCGAAGCAGTTCGACCGTCCGATCGAGCGGGTGGAGTCGGCCACGTCGGGCGCCTACCAGGCGCGCTTCCAGAATGCCCTCAAGGCCGTGAACCTGGGTGTCGAGCTGGAAGCCCGGAAGCAGCTCGGCTTCCTGGGCGACTGGGCCTTGCCCTTCACGGGCTTCAGCAACGTCACCATCATGCGCTCGTCGGTCGATCTGGATACCACCACGGGACTCACGGTCACGGATAAGTCGCGACGGCTCGTCGGTCAGGCGCCGTTCGTCGTGAACGCCGGCCTCTCGTACTCGTCCGAGAGCGGCCGTACCAATGCCACGCTCCTGTACAACGTGGTCGGTGATCGGATCTACGCCGCCGGCGTCACGCCGCTCCCGAACATCGTCGAGAAGTCGCGGAAGGTCGTCGACCTGTCACTCCGCTTCCCGGTGGCCGGCAGCCTGTCGGGCCGCGTCGATGCCCGGAATCTCCTCGACGCACGCTATCAGTTCATGCAGGGTAACCTCGAGCGTGAGGGCTACAACGCGGGCCGCACCTTCTCCGTCGGATTGTCCTGGCGGCAGTAGCGCACGCGGGGCGACCATCGCCCCCGGTTGCGTCCGCCCGTAGCGGCACTTGAGAAACGGCACATGACCCGGCACGGTGACACAACCGTGACCGGGTCATGACGTGTCCGGCACAATCTGTCGCGTTAGTTCAGTGTGCGACCCGGGTCTGATTTCAACGCCCCACCAACCATATCCAGGACTCTCGATGACGACGTTCACGCGCTTGCGCGCTCTCGCCATGACGTCATTCAGCCTGCTCGCGCTCGCCGCGTGCAGCAGCAGTGATGATCCCACCGCACCTGTGACGCCGGCGAACGGCACACTCGCGATCACTGTGTCCGGCCTGCCCGCCGGGGTGAATGCAGCCGTGACCGTGACGGGCCCGAGTTCGTACTCCCAGTCGGCCACGGCCTCGGCGACCTACACGGTCGCCCCAGGCACGTACACGATTGCGGCGGCGCAGGTCACGAGCAACAACGTGCGCTACAACGCCGCCGTCACGGGCTCGCCGGCGACGGTGACGTCGAGTGCCACGGCGACGGCCACGGTGACCTACGCGGTCACCGCCAACCCGACGGTGACCCTCAGCGGTTCCATCGCGGCAAGCCGCACGCTGACGCCGGACACGAACTATGTGCTTCGCGGTTTCGTCTATGTGAACAGCGGCGCGACGCTCACGATCAACGCCGGCACCAAGATCGTGGGTGATACGACGGCTCTGGGTTCCGCTCTGTTCGTCCTTCGCGGCGCGCGCATCGTGGCTAATGGCACGGAAGCCGCTCCCGTGGTCTTCACGTCGCAGCGTAGCGCTGGCAATCGCTCCCCGGGTGACTGGGGCGGCCTGATCGTCGTGGGTAACGCGCGCAATAATCGCGCCGGCAACATCATCGTCGAGGGATCCGATGGCTCGGTGGTCGGCGGCAACTCGGCCGGCGTCGTGTACACCGGTGGTACCAACGACGCCGACAACAGCGGTACGCTGCGCTATGTGCGCGTCGAGTTCGCCGGTTACGCCACGCTCACGGATGCGGAGCTCAACTCGTTCACGTTCGCCGCGCTCGGTAGCGGAACGACGCTGGAGTACCTGCAGTCGGTGACGGGTCTCGACGACTCGTTCGAATGGTTCGGCGGCACGGTGGACGGCAAGTATCTGGTCTCGTACGAGGCGGGCGACGACCATTTCGATACCTCCGAAGGCTACCGCGGCCGGAATCAGTTCCTGATCGCCTACCAGTCGGCGTTCGCCACGCCGCGTGCCGGCGCTGGTGCCGTCTCGACCGACCCGCAGGGCTTCGAAGTGGACGGCTGCAACGGCGGTGGCTGCACCGCACCGGCCGGCGGCAACGCGCAGAGCTCGGGTGCCGCCGACGGACTCTGGACCATGAACGTCTTCGCGAACTTCACGATGATCGGTGTTGGTGCGGGCGTCACGACGCCGACGAACGGCGGCGTGGGCATGGTGCTGCGTCGCGGTACGGGCGGATACTACATGAATGGTGTGATCGCACGGTGGCCGCGTCAGGCGATCTCGGTGCGCGACACGACCTCGAATAATCGCCTCCAGGCGGATTCGCTCATCGTGCGCAACCTGTACTTCGCGGACAATGGCTCGCAGAACAACGGCGTGACCTTTGACCCGACCGGCACGAACTTCGGTCAGGAAGCGGCGTTCACCGCGCGTAACAGCAACGTGACCCTCGCCGCAGGCACGGTTACGGCGGCGAGCCTCTTCACCGCCCTCCCGGCAGGCGGCACCACGGCGCCGACGGTGGCGGGCTTTGACTGGTCGCCCGCCACCGGCTCTCCGATCGCCACGGGCGGCCTCGCCGCCTTCAGCGCCGATCCGAAGATCGCGGCCCGCGCCGGCACGTTCATCACGCCGACCGCCTACCGCGGCGCGGCGGCGCCCGGTGGCGCGAAGTGGTGGGCCAACTGGACCAACTACGCGCGCAACTAGTCCCGGCGGCTAACGCACTGACGCGCTAGCTTCTTTGAAGTCCGAACGGCCGGTGCCCCCTCGGGCACCGGCCGTTCTCCCATTCCGACGCTATGTCTCTACGCTCTCCGTCGCGATCGCTGCTTGGCGCGATCCTCCTGCTGGCCTGCACGGAAAAGCCGGCGCCATCGCCCGCTGACGAACAGGCAGCGCACATCGCCGAGGTCGTCGCCGCCGGCGGCGTCGTGGATTCCATCCTGCCGATCGCCGAACATCTCCGGCGGTTCCGCGCGCCGCTCGCGCGCACCGATACCTTGCGCTACGCCAGCCCGTCACGCACCGCGCTGGTGGAGCGCTGGGCGGCGGCCGTCGGTGCCAGCGACACAGTGGCGTTGAATGCCATGATCATCGACCGCGCCGAGTTTGCGTGGCTGTACTACGCGGATTCGCCGATGAGCCGCCCGCCCTATGAGGCGCCACCGGAACTGCTCTGGGGCCAGCTGCTCGCCGCCTCGAATGCTGGCGCCACGACGCTCGTCCAGCGCTTTGCGGGGAGTCGTCCGTCGGCCAGCCGCTTGCGGTGCCCCACCCCGCCCGACACACAGGGCGGCAATGTGCTCCATGCGGGATGCACCGTCCGCCTGTCCGCTCCCGGCCGTCCGCCCGTCGAGGGCGCGCTCTTCGGCACCATCCTCGAGCGCGATGGGCGATTCAAGTTCGTGGGCCTCTCATCCCGTCTCTGATGCGTGCATCCCCCTTCCCGCACCTGCTGGTGCTGGTGCTCGCCGTCGTCACCGCCTGCGGTGGTGACCGGACGGCGCCACGCACCGGCGCCGACAGCTCGGCAAGCAGTGAAGCAACCGGCGCGCCGACACCCGGCAGCACCCGCGTCGATCTCACCGGCGCCGGCGCCACGTTTCCGTATCCGCTGTACGCCCGCTGGTTCAACGAGTACGCCACGCGCACCAACGTGCGCATCAACTATCAGTCCATCGGGTCCGGCGGCGGGATCCGTCAGGTCGTGGCCCGCACCGTCGACTTCGGCGCCACCGATGTCCCGATGAGCGATGACGAACTCGCCAGCGCCGGGATGACGGTCCTGCACATCCCCACGGTGATCGGCGCCGTCGCCATCACGTACAACCTCCCCGGGCTCACCCGGCCGCTCAACCTCAGTCCCGACGTCATCGCGGACATCTTTCTCGGCGCCATTACACAGTGGAGCCATCCGCGCATCACGGCGCTCAACCCCACCCTCACGCTGCCGGCCACCGACATTCTCGTGGTGCACCGCGCCGATGGCAGCGGCACCTCGTTCATCTTCAGCGACTTTTTGTCGGCCGTCAGCACGGTCTGGGCAACCGGGCCGGGACGCGGCAAGGATGTGCGCTGGCCGGTGGGCATCGGCGGCAAGGGCAACGAGGGCGTGGCGGGACAGGTCAAGCAGATGCCGGGCGCCATCGGCTACCTCGAAGTCGTGTACGCACGGCAGAACCGTCTGCCGGTGGTGCATGTGCGCAACGCCGCCGGACGGTTCATCTCGCCGATGCCGTTCGAGATCGCGTCGGCCGCCACCAGCGTGCTCGAGTCGGCACGCGTGCTTGGCGATGACAACACCCGTCGCCAACCGGACCTGCGCGTGTCGCTGGTCAACGCCCCGGGTGCGCAGTCGTACCCCATCGCCTCGTTCACGTGGATGCTGATTGCCCCGTCGGCCATCGGTCCCGTGAAAAGCCGGCAACTGGCCGCGTTCGTCCGCTGGGCCCTGATCGAGAATCCGGAGGTGGCGAGCACCCTTGGGTATGTCCCGCTCCCCTCGGAGGCCGCCGCACGCATTGTGGACCGTCTTGATGCGTCGCTCGACGCCGCGTTCGACACCACGCGCACGACCCCGAGGTGACCGGTCGCCGCCACGGATCGGCTATGTTATCCACGGCCGCACTGCCGCCCGATTTCCCGTCTCCCCGCCATGCCGACACCGCTCGCTGATCGCGCGTACCGTGCCGTCACGACGCTCTGCGCCGCCGCGATCCCGCTGGTGTTGGTGCTCCTCACCGTCGTGGTCGTGCGCAGCGCCTGGCCGGCGCTGCTCTTGCACGGGGGCGAACTGATCGGCGGCACCACGTGGGACGTGCCCCGGGCCCGGTTCGGGGCGCTGCCGGCCGTTGCCGGCACCTTGCTCTCCTCGGGGATCGCCCTCCTCGTCGCCGCGCCCCTCGCCATTGGCGTGGCCATCTTTACCTCCGACATCGGACCACGCGCGCTCCGGGAACCCGTCGCGTTCCTCGTCAATCTGCTCGCCGCCATCCCCTCCGTCGTCTACGGCCTCTGGGGGGTGTTCGTCCTCATTCCGCTCCTGCGCCGCACCCTGATGCCGGCGCTCACGCCGCTGGGCGACGTGTTCCCGTTCGTCCGTGGTCCGGCCTACGGGCCGAGCCTGCTGGCTGCGGGCCTCGTACTGGCCCTCATGATTCTCCCCTACATCGCGAGCGTCAGTCGCGACGTCTTGCTGGCGGTGCCGCAGGCGCAGCGGGAAGCCGCACTCGCCCTCGGAGCCACCCCGTGGGAAGTGGTGCGCGATGCCGTACTCCCGGCCGCGCAGTCGGGGCTCGTGGGCAGTCTCATGCTCGGGCTTGGCCGGGCACTCGGTGAGACGCTGGCCGTGGCCATGGTGATCGGCAACCGGCACGCCATCCCCACCTCCCTGTTCGATCCGGCGTACAGTATGGCCGCGCTGCTCGCCAACGAATTCGCCGAGGCATCCAGCAACGGCCACGTGTCCGCGCTGATGGCGGTGGCGGCACTGCTCCTCGTGGTCACCCTGCTCGTCAACCTGCTCGCCCGCTGGCTCGTGCAACGCGTCGCCAGCGGTGGCGCATCCGGT
>CANJOX010000073.1 GCA_947475795.1 Gemmatimonadota bacterium | reverse complement strand
TCACCATTCCGCCATCCAGGGCGGCGGCTTCAAGTCGCTGACCGAAGGCGAGACCGTTGAGTTCGACATCGTGCAGGGCCAGAAGGGTCCGGCCGCTGAGAACGTCACGCGGATGGGTCGCTGATTCGGGCAGTTTGCCCTTTCGTCATGAGTGCATCGCCTCGCGCGATCCACACCTGACGTTCCGAAGCGCCGTGTGCCCGGACCTCTGTCCGCCACACGGCGCTTCGGCGTTGTCCCCTCTTTCCGGGAACCACGCATGATAGACAGCGCTCCCGCCGAACGCGCGTTTGATCCGCGCGACACGGCTGCCCGAACGTCCTTTTTGTCCTCCCATCGCGCGCAGGCCGTCTGCACGCGCGAGTTTGCCCGGCTCTCCGAAGGGCTCGTGGCGGCTGCGAAGCTGTTGGCGGTGCAGACCGGCATCGAAGCGCCTATCGCGCGCCTCTCCCCCGAGCGTTGCATCGTCCAGCTCGGGCCGGTGGCCCTCACGGTCGCCTGGCTGCGGAATGGTACCGATGTTCCGGCAGCGGGTCAGTTGTTATGCATTGTGTGGCGTGGCGTCATCGCACCGCGCGGTGAGCATGCCCCCGAACGACGCGGATGGCGGCAAGTGCCGGCCACCCCGCAATCGGTCTGGGAAGAAACCTGTCTCCCATCCGCCACCAGCGAAGCGACGTGGCATTGGCATCCGGAATCGCTGGAGCGCGAAGGCTATGCGTCCCTCGAGCTCGCCGGACGCTGCAGCGATCAACTCCGGACCGCGCTCGACGCCCTCATGCAGGACGCGCCGCTCGATACCGGATCGGCAACCTAGTACGACGTGCGTATGACCAAGGAGGCTGTATGAAGGAAGACGCTATTGAGTTCGAAGGAGTCGTGTCGGACGTGTTGCCCAGCGCCATGTTCCGGGTCGACCTCGAAAACGGGCATTCGCTGCTGGCCACCATGGCCGGCAAGATGCGCAAGTTCCGCATCCGGATCCTGGCCGGCGACAAGGTCACGGTGGAAGTCTCGCCGTACGACCTGAGCCGCGGCCGTATCACGTTCCGCCACAAGTAACAGCACGGACCACCGCACCATCCGGACGGTGCGCGGCAGTCGTTGTCCCCCGACGACTGCCGCCGTCCGACGCTGACCGCATTGCTGCTGGCCCTGACGGCGTTTCCCTGACGGCCAGCCCCGCGGCCCAGACGATATTCCGGGTGCACCGCCAATCGGTGCCCCGCAGACTGGTGACCGACCTCGGCGGGCGTCAACGACCCGGACCGACAGGTTCTCCCATGTCTCTGCTTCCCACACCGCTGCACCCGCTGATCGTGCACCTGCCGATCGCGCTGACGGTGCTGCTGCCGCTCTTCGGCCTCGGCGCGCTGATCGCCATCCGGCGCGGTGCGCGCGCCCTGCCCGTGTGGGGCATCGCCACGGCCATGCTCGCACTCACGCTGGGCAGCGGCCTGCTGGCCAAGGAAACCGGGGAAGACGAGGAAGACACCGTCGAGAAGGTGGTCGGCGAAGAGGCGATCGAGCCACACGAAGAGGCGGCCGATGCGTTCATCTTGGCCACGGGTGTGGTGCTGGTGATCGCGGGGGTCGGCTTTGTGCCGGGGCGCGTGGGATCGGCCGCCCGCATGGTAGCCGCCGCGGGCACGCTGGCCGTGTCCGGCTTCGGCTACAACGTGGGACACACCGGCGGCCAGCTGGTTTATCGCGACGGGGCCGCGTCGGCGTACCTGCCGGCTAGCAGCCGGGCGGTCGGAACCCCGTAGCGCGCAAGTTTTCGATCGGGAGAAAGCGCGGCGTGGGGAGCGCATCCCAGTTGCACCACCGCCACTCCGCGCACTTCTCCGGCTCCATCACGGCGGGCGTCCCCGCGGGCGCCGTCGCCAGCACGAACAGCGTGACGTAGTGCTTCCCCGCCCCGACGAACACATCGTTCGTGTAGGGGCCGCGCGTGACAGTAGAGACCGCGAGGCCGGTTTCTTCGGCCACTTCGCGGGCAGCGCACGCCTCCACGGTTTCGCCGTACTCCAGATGCCCACCGGGAAACTGCCACGTGTCGTTCCCGTGGGAGGCGCTCAGACGGCGGCCGATGAGCACCTGTCGGTCGCGGACGACGATCACCGCGACACCAACGCGCGGAACGGGAGCAGCCGCGGACGCCAGACCAGACGCTAGCACGACGTCCGTCTCCCGGTTACGACGCGGCCAGCGCCGCCTGCGGACGTAGCTTGCGGCGCAGCGTGCGCACATGGATGCCGAGCAACCGGGCCGCGACCGTGCGATTACCACGCGAGGCGCGCAGCGCTTCGTCGATCAGCAGTCGTTCCGCGTTCGAGAGGTCGAAACCGATCGACTCCGCCACCCGCCGTCCGTCGGCCGCCGGTGCGGCCAACGTCTCGTCTCGACGCCCGAACTCCTGCACACCACGCAGCGCCTGCACTTCGCTTCGAAGCGCGGCCAGCTCGAGGGTGAGCCGCACCGTGGAGAACAGCGTGGTCGGCACGACCGGCTCGCTCAGGTAGCTCACGACGACGTTGCCAGCCAGCGGAATGCTGGGGATCTGGGCCACGCGGGCGGTCATGACGATCACGGCGGGCATGCCGCTCCCCCAATCGATGCCGTCGAGCGCGTCGGCGGGGAGCCGCCAGCGGTCGCCGTGCACCACCACGAGGTTGATCGGCGCCACGCGACTCGCGATCGCGGGGACATCCCGCAGCTCCGGCGCATTCAACACGGAGTGTCCGAGTGCTTCGAGCAGTGCAGTGACTCCGGCGCGCGCGGCCGAGTCGAGTCCGAGACAAAGAATGGTGGCCACGGCGTCGTGAGCTCCCTATGAGGCCTTCGCAGAGCGCACCACTCGGCAAACTCGGCTATAGCGTACGCTAATGCTGGGACAAATAGGCCTTTGGGGCAAGACGTTCGCTGAAACCAAGGACAAACTGTCCGCCATAGGGCATCTTGTCCGCCTTTTGACGGACAGAGACGGCGGTGTAACGGGCGCCCCCGCTATTTCCAGACGACAACATCGGCGAGCGCCTTCCGGGCAATGTCGGGCACCGTGGCGTCCGCCGCCGGATATCCCACGGGCATCACGAGCATGGCCTTTTCGTTGGCCGGCCGCTGCAACAACTCCCCGAGGAAGCCCATGGGACTGGGGGTGTGGGTCAGGGTCACGAGTCCCATGGCGTGGACGGCCGCGATGAAGAATCCGGCCGCGATGCCGCACGATTCCTGCGTGTAGAAGTGCGTCCGTTTTTCGCCATCGGGAAAATATCCGAAGGACTGGCGGAACAGGACCACCACCCACGGCGCATCGGTGAGATGCGGCTTGTGCTCGTCGGTCCCAAGCGGCGCCAGCGCCTCGAGCCACTCTGGGGTGGCCCGGCCGGCATAGAACGCCCGCTCCTCGGCCTCCGCCGCGTCGCGCATGGCGGCCTTGAGCACGGGATCGGCCACCGCCACGAACGTCCACGGCTGCTGATGGGCACCACTCGGCGCCGTGCCGGCGGTCCGGATGGCCAGCTCGATCAGCTCCCGCGGCACGGCGTCGGTACTGAAATGTCGCGTGGTCCGGCGCCGATCCATCTGCGCGTAGAACTCGCGCGCCCTGGCCACGGACACGTCGGGCGCGAGGCGGGCGTAGTCGAGGGGGAGGAAGGGGGTGGGCATGGGGACGGGGATGGGGACGGAAGCCAAACGGCGTTAGGAATTGAACGGCGTTGGGAATTAAACGGCGTTAGGAACCAAACGGCGTTAGGACTTGAAAGGCGTTAGGAATTGAACGGCGTGGGGAGGTGACGGCGTATCTTGGCGGAAAGTGACGGACGCGCTTGCGGGCTCTACCTTTCCCGCATGTCATCGACTACCTGCGCGTTCGTACGCCCCGCGGTGTTGGCGTTCCTGCTTGGCGCCTGCAGTACGGCGCCGGTGGGATCGCCTGAGCGCCCTGGCCTGGCGGCACCGCGGCGCGCCATCCTCGTGTCGTTCGACGCGCTCAATGAGCGGCGGGCCCTGGAGACGGTTCCGGCGGAGGCGATCCCTGCCCTCCGGGCGCTCTTCACGCGCGGCGCGTGTGCGGCGAGCGCGCGGCCGGCGTTTCCGAGTGTGACCGCGCCGGGACACGCGGCGCTCTGGACGGGCGCGTACGGCAACGTGAACGGCATCGCCGCCAATGCGATGCCGCGCCTGCCGCGGGGGGACCATGCGCTCACGTCGTCGGTGTCCGGCTATTTCGTGGACAATCTGCGCGCCGAGCCCATCTGGATCACGGCGGCGCGCGCGGGGCTGCGCGCCACGGGGCATCATGGGACGCAGGCGCCGGGGGCACCCGGATATCCCGGCATCGACGGCGAGGAGGCCGCGCTGCTGGCGCGGCGCGGTGAGGCGACGGCGGTACTGGCGCGCTCGAATGTCTTCGTGATGAACGGCTACAACACCATGCTCGCGCCGTCGGTAGTGCTGACGGAAGCCGAGGCCGCGCCGCACCCGGCACGCGGATGGACCAACCTCGACCGTCTGCGATCGGACGTCCCGCCACTCGAAATCGCGTGGCTGGCGGGCGCGGATTCACTGTTCGCGCTGCTGCACGGCGGTCGTGTCTACGACCGGATCCTACTTGCCACGCGCCGCGATGTGCGCGCCGGCACCGTGGCCCGCGCCGCCCCGGAAGACACGGCGGCCATCACGCCGGCGCGCGTGCTGGCCCGTCACTTCGCCGATGCGGTCTTTGTCGAGACCCCGGACGGCGTCGCCCCACTCACTGGCCGACTCTTCAGCATCAGCCCCGATGGCGCGCGGTTCCTGCTGCTGGTGCCGGAGCTGCGTGTGGTGCAGGGCAACCATCCGGATGCGGTGACCGACTATCAGCGCGCGATCGGCGGATGGTTCGGCAACGGGGCGCTCACCGCGTATCGAGCGGGTCGCCTGGGCACGCCCATCGCCCGCGGCGGTGACGGGCACGCCGAGCAGCGCTACCTCGAGTCGCTCGAACTGCTGGCGCGGCAGTTCGTGCGCGGCGGTGCGTGGCTGTGGAGCACCCAGCGGCCGCAGCTGCACCTGGACTACCTGCCGCTGATCGACGAAGTGGACCACGAATGGTTCAGCCTCGTGGACACGAGTGCGGCGCCCTACAACGCGGCACTCGCCGCACGGGTACAGCCCTACCGCATCCGGGCGTGGCAGCTCGCTGACCGGGTGCTGGCGTCGCTGCAATCACAGGTGGCCGGCGACCCGAACGCCGCGCTCGTGGTCTCGGGCGATCACGGCATGCGCAGCTACTGGATGGGCTTCCGCCCGAACGTCGTGCTGCAGGAGGCCGGCTTGCTGGTCCTCGACCGCGCGGGCCGGGTGGATCTATCGCGCACGCGCGCCTACTCGCCCACGGGCTACTACATCATGCTCAACCGGACGGCGTGGCAGCAGGGGATCGTGTCCGCGGCCGATGAACGCGCCACGCTCGATGCGGTGGAGCGCGCGATGCTCGCCGCGCGCACCCCCGACGGCGCGCCAGTGGTCGTCCGCACATGGCGCGCCGACGCCGCCGGCGCCGATACGCTGGGCATTGGCGGCCCCACCGGGGGCGACCTCTACTACGACGTCGCTCGTGGGTATTTCTGGAACGCAGGGCTGACCGGGCCGGTCACGTCCCCGCTGCCCAAGTCGGAGGCCGGACACGGGTTTCCCTCGCCGAGCCCGGACATGCACACCGTGCTCTGCGCGTGGGGCGATGCCATCACCGCGCGGCGGATCGGCCCCGTGCGCAACGCCGACGCCGCCCTCGTGGTGGCCGACTGGCTCGGCATGCCGCATCCGCCGCAAGCCACGGGGGCGTCGCCGTATGGGGCACTGATGGGGAAAGGGGGAGGAGCTGGACTGCGTTAGAAGTGAACGGCGTTAGAAGACAAAGGCGTTAGGATCTGAAAAGCGTCAGGATTGAACCGCGTTAGGATGTGAACGGCGTTGTCTTCTAACGCAGTCACATCCTGACGCCGTTCTGTTCTAACGCCGTTATCTCCTAACGCCGTTATCTCCTAACGCTTTTCAAATCCTAACGCCGTTTCGTGCTAACGCCGTTATGTCCTAACGCCGTTATGTCCTAACGCCGTTATGTCCTAGCCCTTCCCCTCCCCCTTACGGCCACGGCAAAACAATGACCGGGTACCTCGGCCGTGCCGCCGGGTCGTCGTTCCCGTCCATGAACCGCGCGATATCGTGGCGCGCGGAGGCCACGTGCGCCTGCACGGCGGCGTCGGTGGACGTACCACTGGCGAGCTGCGTGTCGAGCGCCTTCAGGTGCATCAGCGCGGCGGCGCGGACATCGGGCATGGCGCGCTTGTCACCGGCCAGATCGAGGATGGCGTCGAGCGCGGCGCGCTGGGCGGCGCGCTGCACGGCCTTTTCCGCCGCGGCGGTGGCGGCGGTGCTGCCCCATGTGCGCTGCACCACCGTGCGCAGCACTTCGTCCAGTGACAGCGCGCCGTTGTCGCGTCCCGCGATCAGGACCACGCGCGCGAGGCGCTCGCGATCGAGCAGATAGCCGATCACTTCCGTCGCCAGTCCACCGGCCAGCGTGACGGCGTCGAACGTCGTGCCGCCGTTGCTGTCGATCCACGTCATGTCGGTGTTGAAGCCCGGCGGGGCCGGCGGGATCATCTGCTGCACGCGCTCGGGCACCGTGAGTTCCGCCGGCTGGATCGCGTCGAGTGCCATCGCGAGGGCGCGGCGCTGCGTCGCGGCGGGCACGACGGTGGTGGGGGTCTGCCCATCACCGCGGAGCGTGAACGTGAAGTCCATGCCGCCTACGTTCTTGGCCAGCCCTTCCAGCGAGTAGCGGTGATGCAGGTACACATGCGCGAAGCGCATGTTGAGCAGCGCCATGGGCTCGCCCGGCTTGATCGCGCGGTCGTCGAACTTGTCGATGAGCACGCGCCGCACCTTCGACGTGCGCGTCACGGCATCGAACATCGTCGCGCCTTCCACCCAGCGCGTGACCTCGGGGATCGACCCGTTCGCGTTGGCGTACTGGTCGTTGATGAAGCGCACGTTGCGCGCGATCCCGTCCTTCATGATCGCGGCCAGTCCCTTCGCTTCTGAGGCGCTGTCGGCATACCAGCTGTAGCCGAGTTTGATGGCCAGCGTGTCCCACGCGCCGGGGCCGGTGCGATATGCGTCGCGCAGATCCGGGGTGCCGTCGGCCGCGAGCGTGATGAGCGGGAACGGGTAGTCCATCACCGACGTGCGTCCCTGCGAGTGCGCGATGTAGTTGTGCGACAAGCCCAGCGTATGGCCGATTTCGTGCGCCGCATGCTGCCGGCGGCGCGACATGGCATACGTCTCGGCGTCCACGTTCGGGCCGCGTGGTCCCGACGCCGGTACCGTGCCGGCCCAGATGTTGTAGTCCACGAGCGAACGCCACGCGTCCATGCGGACCATCGCGCGCACGATTTCACCCGTGCGCGGATCGCTGTAGCTCGGGCCCACGCTCGGGCCGGGACCGGAGCGATGCACCCACATCAGCATGTTGTAGCGCGCGTCCATCGGATCGGCGCCGGCAGGCAGGTCGAGCACGCGGAAGGCGCCCTTGAAGCCGGCGGCCTCGTACACCTTGGCCCACCAGTTGCCGCCCTGACGCAGCGCCTCGCGGTACTGCGCGGGAATGCCGGGATCCAGATAGTACGTGATCGGGGTGACGGGCTCCGTGAGCTCGCCACGGCGGTACGCGGCCGGATCCTTGGGCACGAGACGCCAGCGATTGATAAAACCCGAGCGATACGTGCCGTCGAAGCCCTGCGAGAGATCGGCGAACTGCGTGCCCCCGTAGCCGAAGCGCGGGTCGTAGGCGCGCGGGCGGTAGCCGGTGGGATCGGGGAGCACGACCAGCGAATGGTGCTCCTCGAACGTCATCGCCTTGGGGTCGGGGGCGGCGCGGCGGGCGAGGCCACCCGGTGCGTCGCTCACGAAGGTGAGGACGGCGTGGACTTCGGTGTTCTTCGGAAACGACTTGGTGCGGGCCGTGTCGAGCCAGCTGCGGGAGGCATCCACGCGATAGGCACCAGCCGATCCGCCGGCACCGACGCCGCCGGGACCGGCACCGCCACGTAGGGCGTCGGCCACGCCATAGGCGTCGGAGAGAAACAGTGAGGTCGCATCGACTGTGACCACGCCGTCCTTGTCGCTATCCACGGGGAATGACGCCACCACCGAGCGAGGGAAGGCATCCGCAGCGGCCTGCCGGTTGGCCGCATCACCGGCCGGGGCCCGCACGCTCCAGTTGTCACGCACCATCAGCACACGCCCGCCGCGACGCTCGAGGCGCACGACCACGCTCTGCCCCATCTGGCCGCGATCGAGACCCGGGCCGTTCGCCTGACCGAGACCGGTGGTGAGCGTCACCTGATGCAGGAAGTCCTGCCCCATCTGCCCCGCCGGGATCTCCAGCAGCGCGCGGTTCTTGGCGTCATCAAGGCGCACGCGCAGGAACGCCGCGCCGGCACCTTGGGCCGCGAGGGAGGCGGCGGTGGAGACCGCCATCGCGGTGACCGCCAGGGCGGCGGTACACAGCAGACGCGGCAGCGATCGGGGAGTGATCTCGGACATGGCTCGAGGGACAGGGTGGGCAGGGCACGAGTATCCGATTGTAGCACCGGCGTTACAGCACCGCGACTGCTTCCGTCGCCAAGGCGTGACCCATGGCGGCGATCTCCCACCGTTCACCGTCCCGGTTCCCCTCGAGTCCTTCATGACGATCCCTCCGTTTTCGCCGCCGCGCCGGAATGGCGCGCTGTCGCTGTCCGCGCTGTCCCTGCTGCTCCCCGTCCTCCTGCCCGCGCAGGCCGTCGGCACCGTGTCCGGCGCGGTGCGCACCGCAGACGGCAACCGCCCGGTCGAACGGGCCACGCTCTCGGTGAGTGGCCGCGACGTGCGCGCCGCCACTGACGTGTCGGGGCGCTACCGCCTGAGCGGCCTCCCGGCCGGCCCCGCGTGGGTGGTGGCCCGCGCCATCGGACTGCTGCCCGACAGCGTACAGGTCACCATCACCGCCGGCGGCACCGCGACCGCGGACTTCGCCCTCGTACGCCCGGCGACGACGCTGCAGCAGGTCGCCGTCACGGCGCAGAAGCGCAGCGAGTCCGTACAGGAGGTGCCGGTGGCCGTGACGGCGCTCACGGCCGACTTCCTCACCAAGCAGAGCGTCCAGCAGTTCGACGCCCTCTCGGCGTACGTGCCCGGGCTCAACGTCCAGCTGCAGAGCCCCAACAATCCCGGCTTCGTGATCCGCGGCATCACGTCCGATGACGGCACCAGCTACGTCGAACCGCGCGTGTCGGTGTTTCAGGACGGCGTGTCGATTTCGAAGTCGCGCGGCTCGGTAGTCGAACTGTTCGATCTCGAGCGGGTGGAAGTGCTGAAAGGCCCGCAAGGCACCCTGTTCGGTCGCGGCGCTCAGATCGGCGCGGTGCACGTCATTCAGAACAAAGCGGTGAACAAGCGCGAGTCGTCGATCGCGATCGGCGGCGGCACGTTCAACGAGCTATACGCCAATGCCATGGCGAACGCGCCGCTGGTGGACGGCAAGCTCTTCGGACGCGTCGCGGCGATCTACAACAAGCGTGACGGCTTCATGACCAACGCGGCGGGCGGCACGCTGAACGGCAAGAACACCGGCGCCGTCCGCGCCTCGCTGCGCTGGCTGCCCACCACCACCGCGACACTCGACATCATCGCGAATGCGCAGACCGATGATTCCCCGGGCACGTCGTTCAAGAGTACGCGCTTCGCGCCGCCGGCCGGTGATGCCACGCCGTTCACGCGCGCCGGCCTGAACGGCGGCGACTCGCTCGGCATCAACCGGCAGGTGGGTGGTCTCACGCTCCTCTACAACCAGCAGCTCTCACCGGCGTGGACACTCACGAGCATCACGGCCGGCCGCCGCTTCTACAGCGACGAAGCGTTCGATGCCGACGGCACGTTGGCACCGGTGCTGCAGTTCCGCGAAGTCGCCGAAGGCAGTCAGGCCAGCCAAGAGCTGCGTTTCGCGTACGATAACGGCGGCAAGCTCACCGGCTTTGCGGGCGCGAGCGGCTTCTGGGAGCGGGGCAGTCAGCGCGTGCCGTTCAGCACCGATGAACGCAGTCTGTTCGCGCTGCTCACGGGACAGCCGATTGTGAATGCCGATGGCTCAGCCAACCTGAGCATCGTGAACAATCCGCAAACGGGCCGACCCTTCAAGACGTCGCACACCGAGCAGTACCAGAACTTCGGCCAGACGACGGCGGCCGAGCTGTTTGCCGACGCGACCTACACGATCGCACGCCTGAGCCTCACCGCCGGCCTCCGCGGGACGTTCGAGCAGGTGGAGAATGCGTATGAGGTCCAGAACAGCGCGACGCCGGGCTCGCTCGGCGCCCTGCTCCGCGCCGCGCCGAACAATCTCTTCGCGCCGACCAACGGCCGTAAGGAAGGCACCGGCACGTTCCGTTCCGTCGTGGGCCGCACCATCGCCAACTATGATTTCGGCAAAGACTTCATGGGCTACGCGTCGTTTGCGAAGGGACGCCGCCCCAACGTCGTGGTCGTGAACGCGGCGGGTGTGCGCACGCTGAGCGAAGAAACGGTGCTCAGCACCGAGAGCGGCCTCAAGGGACAGTTCGCCGGCGGACGCGCCCAGTTCGATGTGAGCGCCTTCAACTACCGGTACAACAACTTCCAGACGTCGATTACCCGCCTCACGCCGACCGGGCTGGTGAGTGAGACGCTCGACGCCGGACGCGCGAAGGCGTGGGGCTTCGAGGGCAGCGTGCGCGGCCAGGTGAACGCGCAGACCTCGGTGTTCGCCACCGTGGGCTACACCGATGCGAAGTTCGACAGCACCGATGCCAACGGCAACAAGCAGGCACGCGCCGGCAACCGGTTCCGTCTCACGCCGATGCACAGCTACTCGGCGGGGCTCAACATCGACGCCACCAAGCGCCGCTTCGGCCAGCTGTACCTCTCGCCGAACACCACCTATCGCGGCAAGGTGTTCTTCGAGGACACGAACCTGCCGGCGATCTCCGAAAAAGGGCAGCTGCTGTTCAACGTGCGCGCGGGACTGCGCCTGCCGGACAACCGGACCGAGTTCACGGTGATCGCGCGGAACCTGTTCGATCAGCAGTACATCATCGACGCCGGCAACACCGGCGGTGCGTTCGGCATCCCGACGTTCATCGCCGGCGCGCCGCAGTTCGTGACGGTACAGATCTCGC
>CANJOX010000072.1 GCA_947475795.1 Gemmatimonadota bacterium | reverse complement strand
GAGCGTGCCGCCGTGCGCCTGCGCCGTTGCCGTGACGATGGCACCGGCGACCACGAGGGTTTCTTTGTTGGCGAGTGCGACCCGCTTGCCGAGCCGCAGTGCCGCGAGCGTTGCCGGCAAGCCCGCCGCGCCGACGACCGCATTGATGACGATCGAGGCGTCCGGATGTGAGGCGGCATCGATCAGACAGGAAGGCCCACGGCTCCACTGAGCGGGCGCATCGGCATGCGGCTGCACCAGTCCCGCAAACGACGGACGCCATTCGGCCACTTGGGCGGCGAGTGCTGCCGCGTTCCCATTCGCCGTGAGCGCGACCGGTACGAACCGCTCACGCTGGCGCGCCAGCACGCGCAAGGCACTTGTCCCGATTGACCCCGTGGAGCCCAGGATCGCCACACCCACCGGTGCCACCGGTAACAGACCGTCCGTCATAGTAATGCCCCCGGCGCCGGCAGCAGGAGCGCGTAGTACAACGCGTACGCGACCGGGAGCACGAAGAACAACGAGTCGAGCCGGTCGAGCACACCGCCGTGCCCGGGAAAGAACGTGCCGCTGTCCTTTACTTTCGCCTCGCGCTTCAGCAGCGATTCCGTGAGGTCACCGATCTGCGCTGTCACGCTGATACACACGGCGAACACGATCAGCCCCAGGGGACTAAAGGCTAGTTGCGCCTGCGGTCGCAGCAGCAGGTGCACGAACGCCGCGCACGCCGCGACAGTGGCAACCACGCCTCCGACGGCGCCGGAGATCGTCTTGGCCGGACTCACGGAGGGAATGAGCTTCGGTCCACCGATCACCCGGCCGGTGAAATACGCGCCCGTGTCGCTCGCCCACGTCAGCACCACCGGCAGAATGACGACCAGCGCACCGGCGGTGTCGCCGACGGCGTAGCCGAAATAGCGCAGGGCGTAGAGGTAGCTCAGTGTTCCGCCGGTATACAGCGCTCCGAAAATCGTGATCGCGGCCGAGCCGAGCGGCTGGCCGTCCACGCCGCGCAGCCAGATGGACAGCGCCAGCACAGCGAGCGGCACCAGCGTCCAGATCACCAGCGGAAGGGTGATCACACCGAGGAACTGCGCATGCACGGCGAGCGGAATGAGCGCACTGAGCACGATGCCCACGATGCTCATCGGCGTGCGCCCGCCCTCGCGGGCGAGCCGGAAGTACTCCCACGCGGCGACGCCGGACAAACCACCGGCCGCGGTCGCGAGCGGGGCGCCGCCGATCCAGATCGCCCCGAGCGCCACCGGCGCAGCGACGATGGCAACAACGGCACGTTTGGCGAGTTCTTTCACGCGGACCGGGGCAGAGTCAGGGTCGATTGATCGTCACCGGCAACGCACGCCACCGTCGCCGGACGCATCATGGGGTCACGCGTCCGAACCGTCGGTCGCGACGCTGAAAATCACAGATCGCTTCGTACAGTGCCGGGCGCCCGAAGTCAGGCCACAGCACGTTGGAGATGTACAGTTCGGCGTATGCGACCTGCCAAAGCAGGAAATTCGACAGCCGCTGTTCGCCCGACGTCCGGATCAGCAGGTCGGGATCAGGGCAGTCGGCCGTGAACAGCCGTGCGCGGAATTCATCTTCCGTGATCGCCTCGGGTGTGAGCCGACCGGCCTGCACGTCGCGCGCGAGTAGCTGCGCGGCCCGCACCAGTTCGGCACGTCCGCCGTACGAGATGAAGAGGTTTAGCCCGAGCCGGGTCCCCCCGGCGGTCACACTGACGATGCGATCGACCGCGGCGGCGGCGGGTCCGTTGAGGCGATGCAAATCGCCATGGACGCGCACCCTAACGCCCTGCCGTTTGAGTTCGTCCGCTTCGCGCGCAATGAATTCCTCAAGCAGCGACATCAAGGCGGACACTTCCGTTTCCGGCCGCTGCCAATTCTCCTGCGAGAAGGCGAAGAGCGACAACCACTCGACGCCGGCCTCAAGGCAGCCTTCGACCACCGACCGCACGGTCTTCATGCCCGAGCGGTGACCGAACGGCCGCGGCATGAGGCGCTCACGCGCCCACCGGCCGTTGCCGTCCATGATGATGGCGATGTGCCGCGGCACCGCCCCATGCACGCGGATGCGCGCCAACAGGTCTGCTTCCAGATCAGCCATGTCGGGCGGGGGCAAGGGGCGCCTCAGCGAGCTGTCCGAAACGCCGACTCAAACCTCCATGATCTCGGCTTCCTTCGTCTTGAGCATCGACTCCAGCTTGCCGATGAAATCATCGTGCTGCTTCTGGAGGTCCTTCTCCGCGTGCTTCTTATCGTCCTCAGACACGCCATCGAGCTTCTTGACCTTGTCGCGCGCGTCGGTGCGGGCGTGACGAATGGCAATCCGGCCATCCTCCGCCAGCTTGCTGAGCACCTTTACGAGCTCCTTCCGTCGCTGCTCGTTCATGGACGGCAGCGGCACCCGGATCACCCCACCCTGATGGGCCGGATCGAGTCCGAGCTCAGACTCGCGGATCGCCTTTTCGATCACCTTGGCCTGCCCCTTGTCGAACGGGGTGACCAGCAGGATACGAGGCTCTGGTGCGGACACCTGAGCCACCTGATTGAGGGGGACCAGCGAACCGTAGGCTTCGACCTTAATGCTGTCGAGCATGCTCGGCGATGCCTTGCCGGTGCGAATGCCGGAGAAGTCGCGCTTGGAGGCCTCGAGGGCCTTTTCCATACCGCTCTTCGTGTCCTTCAGGATCTGCGCAATGGTGCTCATGAAACCAGTGTCCCTACGCGTTCGCCGTTGATGGCGCGTGCGATGGCGCCAGGCGTGTGAAGATTGAGCACGATCAGCGGCAATTGATTCTCCTTGCACAGTGTGATGGCCGTCTGGTCCATGACACGGAGCTCTTCGAGCATCACATCGCGATAACTGATCGATTCATACATCGTGGCGTTGGGATCCTTCTTCGGATCCGCCGAATACACGCCATCGACGCTGGTGGCTTTGATGATGACGTCGGCCTTCATCTGGATCGCACGAAGCACGGCCGCCGTGTCCGTGGAAAAGTACGGGTTACCCGTCCCGGCGGCAAAGATCACGGTGCGCCCCTTCTCAAAATGGCGCAACGCCCGCCGCCGGATGTACGGCTCCGCGAGCTCTTCCATCCGGATCGCCGTCATGACCCGGGTGTCGAGCCCCTTCTTTTCGAGGACATCCTGCATCGCCATGGCGTTGATGACGGTTCCGAGCATGCCCATGTAGTCGGCGCCCACCCGGTCCATCCCCATCTGC
Organism: Gemmatimonadota bacterium; assembly: GCA_947475795.1. The sequence goes on along the minus strand of CANJOX010000072.1, from coordinate 8,033 downwards.
GACAGCTGCGTACCACGAACGATGTTTCCGCCCCCGATCACCAGCCCGAGCTGCACGCCCATGCGCGCCACCTCGACGATCTGGTCCGCGAAGGACCCGATCCGCTCAAAATCGAACCCGACGCCGCGATCTCCGGCGAGTGCCTCGCCGGAGAGCTTCAGGAGAATGCGCGTGTAGCGCTTGTCCGTGGCGCCCACGGCGCTCACTCGGCGCCGAGCTGCAAACGGACGAAGCGATCGACCGTGATCGTGCCACCCGCGCGCTTGGCGTGATCGGCGACGAGGGCCGCGATCGTGATGGCCGGGTCGCGCACCCACGCCTGCGGTAGCAGCGTGACGTCCTTGAGGAAGGCTTCGATCTTGCCCGTGGCGATCTTCTCGATCATCGCTTCCGGCTTGCCCGTCTCACGCGCCTGCTCCTCAGCGATGCGCTTCTCGCTCTCGATCTTTTCCGCCGGCACGCCAGCGCGGTCGACCGCGAGCGGAGCCGACGCCGCGATGTGCTCCGCGATGAATTTCACGAGCTGACCGGTGGACTCGTGGGCGGCCACTTCGGGCGACGAAGCGGTCACCTGCACCAGCGTGGCCAGCTTGCCGTTGTGGTGGCGGTAGATGCCGACCACGCCGTTGGCGTCCGCGTCGAAACGCGCCACGTGCTTGACGTTGACCGCTTCGCCGGTCTTCGACGAGGCAATCTTGATGAACTCCGCGACCGTCTGGGACGCGTCCGTGGCAAACGGCTCGGCAAGGAACGCATCAACATCGGCCGCCGTCGAGTGAACGCGCTGGGCGACCAGCTGCGCCACCACCTTCCCGAAATCTTCATTGCGCGCCACGAAATCGGTTTCGCACGCCACTTCGACCAGCACGCCGGAGCGGCCGTCGTTGAAGATCTCGCCGCCGATGATGCCTTCGCTCGTGGAGCGATCGGCGCGCTTCTCGGCCTTGGCGATGCCCTTCTTACGCAGGTACTCGACGGACGCGTCCATGTCGCCGCCGTTCTCCTCGAGTGCCTTCTTGCAATCCATCATGCCGGCGCCGGTACGCTGGCGGAGTTCCGAAACAGCCTTCGCGGTGATCACCGTAGTCATCTTCGAGCCCTGTATGTGCTGAGTGTCAGAATCTGCGTTGCGATGGTCTTTCCGATCGTACTCGTCGTGCGGCGGGTGCGTGTGCGAACGCCGCCGGGTTGAGCCGGCGGCGTTGCGATGCTACCAGAGGATGCCTGAGCCGCCGGTCAGGCACACACCCTGAACCTTACTCCTGCGGAGCGGACTCGGCAGCCGGTGCCGACGCTTCGCCAGCGGCGTCGTCAGCCGCGCCGCCTTCAGCGCCCGGCTTCAAGCGCGCGGCGATCGCTTCCGGCTTGGCACGACGGCGGCGCGGACGACGCGCGTCTGCGCCCTGCCCGCCACCCGGCGCGCCACGATCTCCACCCTGACCGCCACGGTCGCCACCACGGCCGCCACGATCACCACGACCGGCCGGCTCCGTGCCGCGATCGCTGGAGAACGTGTAGCTCTCCTGCTCGTCGTCGCTCGGGCGCGCCGGTGCTTCGCGACGCGCCTCGTCGATCGTGTCGGCGACAACCTTGGCGATCAACTCGACCGAGCGGATCGCGTCGTCGTTGCCGGCGATCGGCACCGTGATCAGATCGGGATCGGCATTGGTGTCCACGATGGCGACGATGGGCACACCGAGCTTGTTGGCTTCGGCAACGGCAATGCGCTCCTTCTTCGAGTCGATGATGAACAGCAGCCCCGGAAGGCGGTTCATCGTCTTGATGCCGGAGAGGTACTTGCCCAGCTTCTCGCGCTGACGCGACATGAGAAGCTGTTCCTTCTTGGTGTAGTTGGCGAGCGTGCCGTCTTCAGTGCCGGCCTCGAGCTCCTTGAGCTTCTTGACCTGCTTCTTGACGGTCTGGAAGTTGGTCAGCATACCGCCGAGCCAACGCTCCGTCACGAACATGCCGCCGCAGCGCTCGGCCTCGGCCTTCACGATGGCCGCCAGCTGGCGCTTGGTGCAGACGAACAGGACGTTTTCACCACGGAGCACGACTTCGCGGACGAGCTTCTGCGCCAGTTCGATCTGACGGAGCGTCTTCTGCAAGTCGATGATGTGGATGCCATTGCGCTCGGCGAAGATGAACCGGCGCATCTTGGGGTTCCAACGACGGGTCTGGTGCCCGAAGTGAACGCCCGCGGCGAGCAACTGCTCGAGAGACGGAGTAGCCATGATGGAAGAGTGCTTGAGGTTTTTTGAACATCGTCCGCCGTCTTCACCGCCGGCTGCGACCGGCTCACAGAGGAGCGCGGTACCCGCAGCCGACTCGGACGGCGTGAGAGATACGCCGATCGAGGTGGCGCACCGGACGGTGCGCCAGGTCGATTAACGCTTGGAGAACTGGAAGCGCTTGCGCGCGCCGGCACGACCCGGCTTCTTGCGCTCGACTTCGCGCGCATCACGGGTGAGCAGACCGAACTCACGCAACTTCTTGCGGTTGTTCTCGTCGAGCTTCACCAGCGCACGGGCGATGGCGAGACGGACCGCGCCGGCCTGACCGGAAACACCACCGCCATCCAGCACGGCCTTCACGTCAAAGCTGCCGAGCGTGTCGGTCAGCGCGAACGGCTGCTGGATCGCGGAAACGAGCGTGGGGCGCGGGAAGTACTCGCCCAACGCACGGCCGTTCATCTCCCACTTCCCCGTACCGGGGGTGAGATAAAGCCGGCACACCGCTGACTTGCGGCGGCCGACCGCCTGAATCTGTTCGGACATTACTTGGCCTCAGCGGCGGAGAAAGTGAGCGTCGCCGGCGTCTGGGCGACATGCGGATGCTCGTTACCGGCGTACACGCGCAGCTTGCGGCGCAGCACCTGACGGCCGAGGGCCGTTTTCGGGAGCATGCCGTACACGGCCTTCTCGATCACGCGCTCGGGATGCTTCGCCAGAACCGAGGCAAACGGCGTGTGCTTCTCGTGGCCCATGTAGCCGGTGTGGCTGAAGTACGTCTTCTGCTCCGCCTTCCGACCAGTCACCTGCACCTTGGACGCATTGATCACGATGACGAAGTCACCCGTGTCCATATGCGGCGTGAACATGGGCTTGTGCTTGCCGCGGATGATCTTCGCGACTTCCGACGCGAGACGGCCCAGGACCATTCCTTCCGCGTCGACGATGTACCACCGACGGTCGATATCCTTCGGGGTCGCGCTGTAGGTCTTCATGCTAACGTGATCCGTGCGTGATTCGGAGACGCCACGTGCGGCGCTCAGAAAAGAGATAAAGGAACTGCAGGAAAATGCTGGTCGGGATTGCCCAGAAAACGGGACAGACTCGTAGGTTACTCAGCGTTGAAGTCTGTGTCAATCCGAGGGTTGGCCGCGCGTGGGCAAGGCCACCCTCCCGCCGCCGCCGGGATGCCGCGCGGGCGGACTTGCCCGAATGACGCCCACGGGCCACACTCCCCCTCGGACACGCCACGTGGTAGCCCCCCTCTCAAGGAGCAGATATGTCGATGGTGTCGGAATTCAAGGAATTCGCCATGAAGGGCAGCGTGCTTGATCTCGCGATCGGTGTCGTGATCGGCGGCGCCTTTCAGAAAATCGTGGACAGCATGGTGAACGACATCATCATGCCGGTCGTGGGACTGGCAACCGGTGGCATTGACTTCACCAACCGCTTTGTGGCCCTGCAGGGGGGCCCCTTCGCCACCCTCGAGGCAGCGAAGGCGGCCGGCGTGCCGACGCTCAGTTACGGCCTCTTCCTGAATCAGGTGCTGACCTTCCTGATCGTCGCGTTCACGCTCTTTCTGGTCATCAAGGGCGTGAATCGCGCGCGACGCACCGGGCCGACAGCGGGCTGATAGGCCGTCGGGCCCGGTTGACCACCGATCACCCCTCGGGAACCGGGCCCAGTTCCACCAGCACCGCCCCTTTGTTCACCGCCTCGCCGGGCACCGCCCGGACCGCCGTGACCACACCGGCCACCGACGCGCGCAACTCGTTTTCCATCTTCATCGCCTCGACGACCACGAGCCCCTGACCGGCGCTCACCAGGTCGCCCACCGAAACCGACACGCGGACCACCAGCCCGGGCATCGGCGCCAGCAACGGCGCCGGCCCGGACGCAGCGGCCGCCGAGGCGGTCAGGTCGCGGATCGTACGCATCCGCTCGTCGAGCGCCTCGGTCTCCACCCGCTGCCCGTCGAGATCCAGCGTCCACAGGCCGCGTGACGCGCCGCGACGCGCCACCAGGCGATGGACCTGCTCCCCGACGCGTAGCAACCGCACGGGTGTCCCCGGAATCGCCAAGAGCGACGCGTCAAACCGCTCGTCGCCGACCGTTGCCGACGCGCCGTCGATCTCCACGGTCACCCGCTCGCCATTCACGTCCACGATGTACTTCATGCCGCCTCCGGGTGCAGGACGCACACGGTCTCCACGTGTGCCGTCTGCGGAAACATGTCGAAACAGCGCATCGCGACGATGCGCCAGCCCGGCACGCGCGCGAGGTCCCGCGCCAACGTGGCCGGATCACAACTCACATACACAAGACCGCGGACGCCGCGCGAGGCCGCATCTGCGAGCACGGCGGTTACCCCCGGTGATACACCGGCACGCGGCGGATTGAGCACGACGACGTCGGCCGGGAGGGAGGATGCCAGCACCGCCTCCACCAGACCGGTGACGACCCGCACCCGGTCGCCAAGACCTGCCGCCTCAAGGCGACGACGGGCCGCGGCCGTGCCCGACGGATCCGCCTCGATGGCCACCACCGCGGCACCGTCACGCGCGAGTTGCTCGCTGAGCACGCCACTCCCCGCATACGCATCGATCACGGTTGTCGGCGCGAACGTGCGCACCGCGTCGTAGACGTATGCCCGCAGGGCCGTCGCCACACGAGGATTGACCTGCGCGAACGCGAGCGCCTCGCGGGCATCGGGCTCGTACCGCCCCGCGTCGCCGGCGTCGTCCGCCTCCATCAGCTCGGGCTCGGGAACATCGACGTCGCTACCGACATCACCCGCCAGCCCACGCGGCTGACCGCCACGCGGCACCCACCAGACGGCACGCAACTGGGGCGACACCCGTAGAAGCGCCCCCGCCCACTCGGCCGCGCCCGGCCACTCCGTGCCGCCCTGCACCACCGCGGCCACCGTCTCGGCACCGACCTCGGCCGACAGCAACCGAAATGACACCCGCAGGAAACGGTCGCGCGGCAGGCCGTGCAGCCGTTCACGCATGTCGTGCCAGCAGCGGACCAACGCGGCATTCGCGATCGGACACTCGTCGAGGTTGAACACCCGAGCGGCATCGTCGTGGGGATGCAGGCCGCCGATCCAGCTCCGCCCACGGGGGAGCAGCATGAGGGTGAGGCGACCGCGGTATCCCCACGCCTCGCCGCTTACCAACTCCGGCAGCGCCACCTCACGCTTCCCGATGCGCGACAACGCATCCTGAACGATGTGCCGACGGGCATCGCGCTGCGCCTCGTCGGTGAGGTGCTGCAACTGGCAGCCACCGCACCGGTCCCGCTCGTAGTGTACGCACGTCGGTGGGACGCGCAGCGGCGAGGGCGTCAGCACCTGCAGGACGCGCCCACGACCGTGTCGCGCGTGGGCCACGTAGGCCACCTGGGCGACATCACCCGGTGCCGTGCGCGGCACGAAACAGGCGAGCCCATTGGCCCGTCCGACCCCGTCGCCCCCCTTGGCGATGCGGTCGATGGTCATCGTCGCAATCTGCTCGGCCGTCGGGGACTCCGCCGCGCGCCGCGCCTGACGCTTCTTGCCGGCCTTCACGAGGAGCGCAGCGATTCGCGTCGCGCCACGTCACGCCACGACGGCCCGTTGCCCTGCGCGCTCGCGCTGGGCAACGGGTCGGTGGCAGTGACGGCCGGCGCACCGCGCCCCGCCGTTCGCTCCTCATGCGCCACCAGCGCGGCCGCGAGGGCCGCCAGCTGCACCGACTCGCGCGGCATCGCGGGCTTCGTCAATTCCGGCAGGCGCTGCTCGAGCCACTGAATCGTGATGTCGCCGCGCTGGAACTCCGGATGATCCATCACACGCAGATGGAATCCCCGGGACGTCTCGATGCCGTCGATCGTGAGCTCGCGCAGCGCGCGACGCATCCGCGCAATCGCCAGCGCCCGCGTGGGGGCATGCACGATGAGCTTGGCCAGCATCGGATCATAGTGCAGCCCAACCTCGCTCCCGGATTCGATCCCGCCATCCCAGCGTACGCCCGGACCGGTGGGGAGATGCAGATACTCGATGCGCCCGGTGCTCGGCAGGAAGCCGTTCGACGGGTCCTCACTCGTAATGCGGCATTCCATCGCCCAGCCGCGCGGGACAAAGTCACGCTGCGCAAACGGCAGCACCTCGCCCGCCGCCACGCGGATCTGCCACTGCACCAGATCGAGCCCCATGACCAGTTCGGTAACCGGATGCTCCACCTGAATACGCGTGTTCATTTCCAGGAAGTAGTACTGCCCATCACGGTCGAGGAGAAACTCGCACGTGCCCGCATTCACGTAGCCGGCCGCACGCGCCGCAGCGACCGCCGTGGCCCCCATCCGCGCCCGCAGTTCGGGCGACACGGCGATACTCGGCGCCTCCTCGATCATCTTCTGATGCCGCCGTTGCACCGAGCATTCCCGCTCGCCCAGATGGACCACGTTCCCGTGCATGTCGGCCAGCACCTGAATCTCGACGTGCCGCGGTCCGTCGATGTACTTCTCGACGTACACCGCGTCATCACCGAAGGCGTTGCGGGCCTCGCGCTGTGCCGACGCCAGCGCGTCGGGCAGATCGGCGGCCGCGTGCACGATGCGCATGCCCTTGCCGCCGCCACCCGCCGCCGCCTTGAGCAACACCGGAAACCCGAACCGTTCGGCGATCTCGATCGCGTCGGCGGCATCACGAATGCTTTCGGTCGTCCCTGGGACCACCGGCACACCGGCCGCGATCACGAGTTGGCGCGCCGCGGTCTTCGATCCCATGGCCTCGATGGCCTCCGCCGGCGGGCCGATGAACACCAGTCCGGCGTCGCGCACCGCGCGGGCAAACCACGCGCGCTCCGACAGAAATCCGTAGCCAGGATGAACGGCCTGAGCACCGGTGCGCAGCGCCACCTCGATCAAACGCGCGCCGAGCAGATAGCTCTGGCTGGAGGGCGCCGGCCCCACGTTTACCGCCTCGTCCGCCTCACGCACGTGCGGGGCGTGGGCGTCGGCATCCGAATACACCGCCACCGTCTTCACGCCCAGCTCCTGACAGGCACGGATCACCCGGAGGGCAATCTCACCGCGGTTGGCGATCAGGATCTTCTCGAACATCGGCGGCGTCACAGGGGGAGATTTCCGTGCTTCTTGGCCGGATTCCGATCCCGCTTGCCGCGCAGCGCGTCGAGGGCCTCGATCAGGCGCGGACGCGTGTCGCGCGGATCGATCACGTCATCGACGTACCCACGCGCCGCAGCGTTGTACGGATTCGCGAACTTCTCGGTGTATTCGGCCACACGCGCGTCCATCGCCGCCTGCGGGTCGTCCGCCTCCGCGATCTCCTTCTTGTACAGGATCTCCACCGCACCCTTCGGGCCCATCACCGCGATCTCCGCGGTGGGCCACGCCACGTTGTAGTCACCGCGGATGTGCTTGGAACTCATCACGTCGTACGCGCCGCCGTAGGCCTTGCGGGTGATCACCGTGAGCTTCGGCACGGTCGCCTCGCAATACGCATACAGCAGCTTCGCGCCGTGCTTGATGATCCCGCCGTGCTCCTGCGCCAAACCGGGCAGAAAACCGGGAACATCCTCGAAGGTCACCAGAGGGATATTGAAACAGTCGCAGAAGCGCACGAAGCGCGCCGCTTTCATGGACGCGTTGATGTCCAACACCCCGGCCAGGACCGCCGGCTGATTGGCGACGATGCCGACGCTGTACCCGCCTAAATGGGCAAAGCCGACCAGAATGTTCGCGGCGTAGTCCGGCTGCACTTCATAAAATTCCCCGTCATCGACGACCCGGCCGATG
>CANJOX010000071.1 GCA_947475795.1 Gemmatimonadota bacterium | reverse complement strand
GACTACGCGGCGGCACGCGCGAATGCGATCACGATGCACGCCAAGGGACCGCTGCGGGCGGTCATGCTGATGCGTGATGCGCAGGGTCGGGCCGATTCGCTGGTGCAGAAGCTGCGCGACAACGGCATCGAAGTGCAGCGGCTCACGGCCGATGTATCGGTGGCCAACGCCACGCAATACGCCGGTGGGACGGTGCCCACGATGACCGCCAAGGCGGGCAACTATGTGGTCGACCTCGCGCAGCCGCAGGGTCACCTGGCCAAGGCGCTGCTTGAGCCCGACGCGGCGCTCGACTCGGCGTTCCTCAAGTTCGAACTCGAACTGCGGCGCACCGGGCAGCGCAATCGCTTCTACGACATGACCGCGTGGTCGTTGCCGTTGGCATGGCGCGTCGATGCGTACACGCTGTCGGCGTTGCCGGGCGCACTGGCCATGGTGACCGATATGCCGCGCACGTTCGTGGCGCCGGCGCGCTCGGTGTACGGCTATGCCTTCGCGCCAGGCAGCGAGTCGAGCATTCGTCTGCTGGCGTCGCTGCTCACCGACTCGGTGCGGGTGTGGTACGCGCCGTACTCATTCACGTCGAAGACCAACAAGTTTCCCAACGGCGCCTTCGTGATTCGCGCGGCGCTCAATCGCACCGACGTGCACGACGTCGTCATGCGTCGCGCCGCTGAAGCGGGCGCGCAGGTCGCCTCGATTCCGTCGGCCGGCGTAGACGAAGGCACTGACCTGGGGAGCAACTCGGTGGTCCCGGTGCAGCGGCCCAAGGTGGCGTTGCTGGGTGGGGCGCCGGTGAACGGCACGTCGATGGGCTTTGCGTGGTACGCGATGGATCAGCGCATCGGCTACGCCAGCACGATCGTCGACGCGAACTTCGTGGCCGGCGGCGACATGAGCGCCTTCAACACGCTCATCATTCCGTCGGTGCAAGCCGGTGCGCTTGATCGCGCGCTGGGCGACGCCGGCCGCGCACGACTGGCCGACTGGGTGCGCAACGGCGGCGTGCTGATCACGATGGACGCCGCGAGTGCGTGGGTGGCGCAGGAACGCGTGGGACTCGTGCGTACGCGCGTGAAGCGCGATTCCACGCGCGCCGACAGCACGGGCGGTGCACCACTGCCGGCCAGCTTGCCGGGTGTGCTGGCGCGCGCCACGGTCGACACGCTGTCACCGCTCATGGCCGGTGTATTGAACCGTGAGATGCCGGTGTTCGTGAACAGCGATCGCGTGTTCACGATCCCGAAGGATCTCGCGGCCGGTGACGCCGTGATGCGCTTTGCCCCGGCGGCGCGGGTGCGGATCGCGGGATACTACTGGCCCGAAGCGGCGGCTAGGCTCGGTGGTTCGCCGTATCTGTGGACGGAGCGCGCGGGACGCGGACGCGTGATCATGTTCGCGCACGATCCGGTGTACCGGGATCAGCAGCGCGGAACGCTGGCGATCTTTGCCAATGCGGTGCTACTGGGGGGCAGCTACTGACGCCGCAGGCGGACGCTACTTGCCGTGCCGGTCAAAACCCGGGTCGAGCACGGCACCGACCGTCCGGAGCATGATACGCATATCGCCGAGCATCGATCGCGTGCGCACGTACGCCAGTTCCACATCGGCACGCTGCGGATACGCGAGGTGATGGCGACCACTGACCGCCCACGCGCCCGTCAGCCCGGGACGCACGGACAGCAGCAGCAGGACATCCCCACGATAATGCGACAGTTCTTCGGACACGACCGGACGGGGACCCACCAGGGACATCTCGCCGGTCAACACGTTCCAGAGCTGCGGTAACTCGTCGAGACTGGTTTTCCGCAACAGCCGCCCCACGCGGGTGACCCGGGGATCGGTGTGATCCGGCAGCTTGAAGTCGTTACGACGGTACGCCTCCAGCAGCACCGCATCGTCGCCGAGGCGTCGCTCCGCGTCCATGTACATCGTACGGAGCTTCCAGCAGTGGAAACGCCGACCACCACGGCCGATCCGTACGTGGCCGAACAGCGGATTCCCTCGCTGTTCGAGGCAGATCGCGAGAGCGGCGAGGGCCATCATCGGGGTAGCGACGACGAGCGCGGCCGACGCCACAACGATGTCGACCACCCGCTTCACCGTATCTCGGCGCTGGGTCGACGGGGCAACGGCAACCTCGACGACGCGGCGTCCTCCTTCCCACACGAGCACCGGATCCGTTGGCGCGGCGTGTGTATCGGGAAGCAGCGACAGCAGCCGGCAGCCAACAATGATGGCCAGCTCGCCGAAGGCGTTGATGGCCTCGCGCTCAACTCGGCCCGCGATCAGAATGGTGTCGACGTCGTGCGCCCGGATCATGGCGCGGATTTCCGCCGCCGGGAACCACTCCCTCCCGGTTCCCAGTGGCACCGCGCCGACGACGACGAAGCGTTCCGGATCGCTCAGGACGGGATGCTGGAATGCGTGCGCAATATCGTAGAGCGCACCGACAACGACGAGGCGACTGCAGCGGTGTGCCTGCGGCGTCTCCCGGATGGGCTCGGGCCTGCCTCTGGGCGGCACCGCACGCGGTGCCTTGCGCGGCGCGGCCTTAGAGTGCGGCATCGGCTGGCAGGAACATCGGAGTTGGCAGAAGGTCAGCACCACACGCCGTGACGACGGATACGTTCCGATTCCGGAGGCGACCAGTCGATTATGCTTGTGCAAGCTACCGATCGGCGTGCCGCTCGATCAAGGTCGCGAACGCACGCGAACGGAGGCCGGGAATCGTTGTGACAGCCAACGCGGAGACGGTGATACTCGGCGACGCGCCGCGCGTAGCCCTCGTGCATGAGTGGCTGGTGACCGCGGCCGGCTCGGAGCAGGTGCTACGGGAACTGCGCGCCCTCTTCCCAGGCGCCGACCTGTTCTGTGTGATCGACGGGCTCTCCGCGGCGGATCGACAGCGCCTGGGCGTGGGGCGACCCCGGACGACGTATCTGCAGTGGCTTCCGTGGGTGTCGCGGTACTACCGCCTGCTCCTGCCGCTCATGCCCCACGCCATCGAGCAGCTGGATCTATCGAGCTACGATCTGGTCATCTCGAATTCCCACGCCGTCGCCAAAGGCGTTCGCCCGCGGCCGGGGTCGCTGCACCTGTGTCATTGCTGCTCGCCGGTTCGCTATGCGTGGGATCTGCGGGAGCGCTATCTCAGCGAGGCGGGCGTGGGCACGGGCCTTCGCGGGGTGCTGCTTCGCCAGCTACTGGAACGGCTGCGCCGGTGGGATCTTGCCGCTACCACGCGTGTGTCAGCGTTCGTCGCCATTTCACAGTTCATCGCCGAGCGAATCCAGCGGGCGTACGGGCGGTCGAGCACCGTCATTTTTCCGCCGGTCGACACCGGGTATTACACCATCGACGACACCGTGCCCCGGGGCACGCACTATGTCACGGCGTCGCGCTTGGTGGGCTACAAACAGATTCCGCTGATCGTGGAAGCCTTTCGCGCACTCCCTGATCGGGAGTTGGTGGTGATCGGTGACGGACCCGACCGCGACCGGGTACTGGCCGCGGCGGGACCGAATGTGCGCTGGATGGGGCACCAGCCGCAGGAGATACTGCGACACGAACTGCGCCGCGCACGCGCCTTTCTCTTCGCCGCGGAAGAAGATTTCGGCATTCTCCCGGTCGAGGCACAGGCCTGTGGCACACCGGTGATCGCGCTGGGGTGCGGGGGCAGTCTGGAAACCGTCGTCGCCTCGGGCGACCATCGGACGGGGGATTTTTTCGCTGAAGCCACACCGGAGGCCATCGCCGCCGCCATCCGCGCGTTCGAAGCCTCGCCACCTCCGGCGCCCAGCGACTGCCGCCGAAACGCCGAGCAGTTCAGCGCCGAACGGTTTCGAAGCGCCTTTGCACAGTTTGTCACGGAGCACTGGGAGCGCCACCGGACCGCGCGAGGCTAGCGACCCACCGACGACAAGGGAGCCGTGGATCAAGGGCCCGCCACGACGGACCAGCGCAGGAAAGGCGGGCGCAGGCGTGCCCGGGTAAGTTACTGCGGTCGCCACCGATCCCCGCGCACCCCTCGAGTCCCGCGATGATGTCCCACCGCATCCTGACGGCATATCTGTTCTGGTCCATCGCCGGCGCGTCGGTCCTCGTGGCGCAGCGCGCGCCACTGCGTAGCGACTCCGTTGCCCAGCGCCCGAGCGGTATCGCCAGTGACGATCAGCGATTGCAGGCCGGCGATGTCGTCCGCGTCAACATCTGGCGTGAACCCGCGCTCACCGGCGATTTCCCGGTGGATGAATCGGGCGTGGTGACCCTACCGCTGATCGGGCGCCGACAGGTCACGTACACGGCGTGGGCGCCGCTGCGCGATTCGCTCATCACGGCCTTCCGCCGCGACGTCACCACTGAGGTGATCACGATCGTGCCACTGCGGCGCGTGTATGTCTTGGGGGCCGTGCTACGGCCGGGCATCTACATGCTCGATCCCACCATGGGCGTCGAAGCCGCCGTCGCCTTGGCCGGCGGTGCCGCCATCGACGGCAATCTGGAGCGCCTGCGCGTCCTGCGCGGGGGGCGGGCGATCGTGCGCCATCTCTCGATCACCGACGCCGTCGGGCGATACCCGCTGACGTCCGGTGATCAGGTGTTTGTGGATCGACGCTCGTGGGTGGACCGGAACAGCGCGTTGCTGCTCACCTCGGTCCTCTCTATCGGCGGGATCATCGCCGCGCTCACCCGGAACTGACGGGCCCACCACAACGCCTTACCGCCAGCCGCGCACCGATACCGCGGCCCGCAGGTTGAAGACGTCGTTGCCGGGCACGAGGTTGCGGTTGAGATCCATCATGGCGCTCACCGTGCCGGACACCTCGCGCCCACCGACAAACTGCAGCATTTCGCCGGTCACGGCGTACCGGATGTCACGCCGCACCAGGCTGTCGCCCCGCACGTCGGCGCGCCAATCCAGGCGCATCATCCGCTCCGCCAGGAGCGAACGGCGCCCGCGGGTGGTGAACCGATCGAAGCCCACGCGCCATCCGGCACCGCCGTACGCCACCGGCGACGCCAGGATCAGTCCGTTCTGTGTGTGCCCCTGACGCACCGCCCCGTGCAGATACGGGGGGAGCGGGGACAGAAACCCGCGCTCCGCGCCACTCCCGCGCTCCCCCCGGTTGGAGGAGGGCAACTCCCCGTTCACCAGTTCGGCGTGCAGCGTGTGCAGGTGCGTCGCGGACGATGACAACACGCGTTCCAATCCCAGCATAGAAGTGCGCAGATCGTCGGGATACTGAATGAGCCGCCGGCGATCGAGTGAATAGTCATCGCGGAACATCTCGCCGAACAGCACCAGCCGCGCTCCGCTGAATTGCCAGCGAAAAAACAGCGAGGCCATCTGGTTCTCCAACCGCTGATTCAACTCGCCGGTGCCGCTCAGTCCTCCGGACACCAAACGACGGAAGGCCGACGTGCCGGGCCAGGTGCGTTCCGAAATCCCGTGGATGAACCGGGACGCGCCGACTTCCAGCCCTGTGAGCCCGCGCGGCAGGAACACGAACACCCCCGCCGTGGCGGTCCGAATGGCCTGATCGGCCGGCATCGGCGACCACGCAGACTGCGTGAGCTGACCGCCAATGACGCGCAGATGGACGGCACCGATGCCCACCGGGACGGGCGATGGCGTCCCGAGAAAGACATGGGGAAAGCCACCGGCATTTCCACCCAGCAGCAGCGGATACTCCCGGCCAGGCCCCCAGCTCTGCGCCGCCGTCGAGAGACCAACCGAGAGGAGCGGTAAATCGAGCGACAGCGTGCTGTTGCCGGCGTCGATGCGCTGGTATGCGCCCACGCCAAAGGCTTGCGGCGCATCGATGTTCCACGGGAAGCGCGGATCGGCGAACGCGCCATTTTCGCGGCGACCGTTGGGCGCCAACGCGAAGGCCTGATTCTGTGCCCGGAAGAGCACGGGAGCCACCTGCAGATGCACGCGCCAGAGCTGCGCGGAAAAGCCGAATCGCGCATCCGCCGTGACACCGCGCCCCGTCCAGACGGGGCCACGCTCATCGCCGCTGGGCACCGCGGAATTCCACGTCACACGCACCGATGGACGCAGGAACCGTGCACGGATGAATGATCGTGTCGTATCCGTGACCCAACGCGACTGCCATGGGTGTACGCTGTCCGCGATGGCCCCGCGCAGCCAGCGCGGGGCGACCGGACGAATCGTCCAGGACTGCGGTGCCGCGACACCCGCCAACTGCAACGCGCGCAGGTATCGTTCCGCCTCGCCGCCAACTTCGAGCGCGCCGCCGCCATCAAGACGCAACGGCCCCTGCGCCCGCAGCGGCGCGGACACACACAGCGCCAGTCCGCACAGCAGTACGGCGGCCGGCGCGATAGATTGACGACATGCGCGGGACATCATTGCGAAAAATATACAGCGCACGACCTGCGCTCGTGGCCGTACGCGTCGTCGCCGTGCGCGTTGTCGCCGTCAGCGTTGTCGCCGTCAGCGTGGTCGTCGTGACCGCTCCGTTGCTGCTGCGCGCACAGGCTGCTCCCGCACGACCTCTGGTCAGCATCGGTGGCCCGGTGCTGCTGGGGAGTGAAGCCGAGGAACGACTACGCCTCGAGTCGCTGCGACGCCGAGCGTCGGCGGCCGAGCGCGAGAGCGCACGCGATCTCTCCATCGCGTTTTCAACGGTGCGCAGTGCGTCGGTCCTGACATCGCTCGCGCGCCCACGCGCGCCCCGACGCTACGCCGTTGACGTGCTCTCCCCCGAGGTACGGGTGGTGCAGAACTCGGGGCTCCCATTCTCCATCAACGAGGGGCCGCTCTGGGCGGCACGCGGCACGAATACCATCGCGACCGCCGGCGTCGCGTTGCACATCGGTCCGCTCAGCGCGCAGATCGCCCCGCAGTACATCCGCAGCGAAAACCGGCGCTTTCAGGTGATTCCGTACCCGCAGGGGAATGTGCCGGCGCGCAGCGTGTGGGCCAACCCCTTCCACCCGCCGGCGTCCTCCATCGATCTGCCGCTCCGCTTCGGGGACCGCCCGATCGAGCGGGTCGTGCCCGGGCAAAGCCGCATCGCGCTCGACCTGCCACTGATTACCGTCGGTGCCAGCACGGAAAATGTGTGGTGGGGACCGACGATCAGAAATCCGATCCTGCTCGGCGCGAACGCCGAAGGGATACCCCACCTCCTCGCCGAAACACGTCAGGGGCTCGCGACACCCGTCGGCCGGCTGCATGCCGTCGGTATGCTTGGGCGCCTGCGCGAATCGTCGTATTTCGATGCCAATCCATCGAACGATGTGCGATCGCTGAGTGGTGTGCTCTTCGCGTGGACCCCATGGTTCGATCAGGCCTTCACGATCGGCGTGGCCCGCCTCGTCATGAGCACCACCACTGGCCAGGTACCGATCCGTCATGCGGCGAATGCCTTTCTGAAAGTCAGCCAGCCGATTCTGTCCGATCCCAACGGCAGCGTCACGACGGCGCGGCGCGACCAGATCGCCACGCTTTTCGCACGCTACGCGATCCCGTCGGTGGGAACCGAAGCCTGGGCGGAGTGGGCGCGGTTCGCGGAGCCGGTCTCGCTGCGTGATGCGTTGGAGTATCCTGGCTATTCGTTCGGCTTCACCGCCGGCCTGCAATGGGCACGATCCCTCGGGGGGTCACGACTGCTGCGACTGCAGGGTGAGGCCACCAACCTCGAACCCGATGCCTCGATCCGCGTCCGCCCGGTGGCCACCACGTACACCAGCCGGACGGTGCTGCAGGGGTTCACCAATCGCGGTCGGACCATCGGAGCACCCATCGGACCGGGCGCCTCATCGCAATGGATCGCCGCCGACATCCTCGGTGACCGGGTGCGGGTCGGCGTCTACGGCGGTCGCATCCGGTGGGACAATGCTACATTGTGGGATCCGGTCGTCCCGCAAGTGAAGCTCGAAGATGTGTCATTGCTGGGCGGCCTGCGCGGCAGTGTCAGTCTCAGCCGCATGAGGCTCTCCGTCGACTACACCTCGGCGATACGTCTCAGCTATCTCTACCAGAGCAAGGTCCTGGACCCCGCTCGCGGCACCACCGGCGGAGTCGACCTCGCCAATCGCACGCTGGCCGTAACGCTGTCCACCGCCGTGGGACGGTAACGACACCGATGAATGATGCCTGCTGAACTCACGCCACCGGTGATCACCCGCGCGCCAAGCCGATCGCTCTGGTTCCCGCTCCTGGCCGGCAGTTGTGTATTTGGCATCGTGGCAACATGGACGTTGCTGGCGACGCCACGATACCGCAGCAGCGCGCTGCTGCGCATCGAGAGCGCCGCGGGCGGCACGCCGCTTCTCGATGAGCTCAAGGCCGTTCCCGGTGTTGAGCTCATGGGGCTCGGGCGCGACGACCTCGAAACAGAAATCGGCGTGCTCAAGAGCCGTCGGCTGGCCGACGCCGTGATCGACTCACTGGTGTACATGGTACGCGTGGAACCGGCGACGGTGCCGCGCGCATCGCTGGTCGAGGTGATCCGTCGCGATACGACGGATGCGAGCGGTCGCATCGTGCTGACACGGAGTGACCGTGGACACTTCTCGGTCACCAGCCGCGATCTGAAACCCACCGCCGCACTGCCCACTACAATTGGTGCCGGCGATACGCTGCGCATCGGCGGCCTGCATCTCCGGCTGGCCACGTCCGCAGCACTGGACACAACGGCGACGGTGACCATCACCTTGCTCCGTCGGTTCAGAGCGGAGGAGCGCTTCGACGACCGGATGGAGATTCGCACGCAGGAGGGCGGCTCCCGACTCGTGCAGATTTCCTTCGAAGACGCCGACCGCGTGCTGGCGGCAACGGCGGTGGAGCGGCTGGTCGCGGAGTATCTGCGCTACACGCTGGACAACAGCGGCCGCGATGACTCGCGTCGACTCACTGAATTACGACGGGAAGTGGAGACGTTCGCGCAGCGGTTGGCGGCGGCCGAACAATCGCTGCGCCGCTTCAAGGAAAGCCGAGAGCTCGTCATCCCGGATGAGCAGGCATCCGCGCAACTCAAGCGGATTGCCGCGCTGCGCACCGGGCTGGATGAGCTCGAGGTGGAACGCACCGCACTCGCACGGATGCTCGCGCTCATCGAGACGCGATCCGGTGGCGGACGTGATCCACTCGCGTATCGCCAGCTCGCCACGTTCCCGTCGCTGATCGCCAACCGGGCGATTCAGGATTATCTCATGACGTTGGTCGCGCTCGAGAACAAGCGCAGCGAGATCGATGTGCGCCGCACCGGCGAGAACGATGAAGTCCGGCAGCTCACGGGACGGATCGGAGAGCTCGAACAGCAGTTGATGCGGGTCGGGACGCAGTATCTCGAAAGCCTGGACCAGCAAATCGGTGTGGCAGCCAGCAGTGTGAAGTCCATCAGCAGCGATCTTGCGGTATTTCCGCAGCAGGAGATGGAGTTCGTGCGGCTGGTGCGTGACCGCACGGTGTTGACGGAGGGCTACGTGGTCCTGCAACGGCAGCTCAAACAGCTGGAACTGCAGACCGCTATGCGGAGCGATCGGATCCGGGTCGTCGATGCACCGCGCGTGGCCGACGCAGACGACACCGCCTATCCACGCATCACCGTTCAATTACTGCTCGGTGCAATCCTCGGCGCGGCCGTCGGGCTGTTGGTGATGTTTGGCCGGCTGCTCGTCTCATCGAGCGGTATCCAGCCCGCGACCAACGCCGTCCAGAAAGTTGGCTCGGCCAGCGCACCGTAAAACACACCGAACACAGCGACCGCACACACCAACGGCGCCAGCGGCGCATCACGGACGACCGGCAGCGCCATCAGCAGGAGCAGTACGAGCAGCGCGAAAATGCCCGACTCGGCGAAGAGGCCGATGTACACCGAATGAAAATTTCCGTACCGGTCACCGGGAAAGAAGTCTTGCAGCACCAGATGCGAGCTTCCATAGCCGATCCCATGCAGTGTGGCCGGTACCGACCGTGTGGCCGTGGACAGACCGCGCTGCAGGAGACGGAGGTGATCGCGGGACGATCCTTCCGTGACGGCAAAACGCTGTCCCAGCGGCTGCACCACGCGCGCGCCCGCGGCTTGCACCGCCGGGGAGACCAGCAGCGCGCCCGTGGTGACGATCACGGATGTCGCCACCGCGACAAGGAGAGCCGGCGGTATCTGGATCAAGCCGCCACGTTGGCGGACGTGCCGGAAGAGCAGCACCAGCAGACCGGTCGCTCCGGCCAGCAGCGACGAGCGGGACAACGTCAGGAGGAGCAGCACGGCCGTGCCGGCCAGCCATGGCCATCGGTTGACGCGCAATCCCGTGGCCAGCAGCATGCCGTACAGCACGAGCACGAGGCCGCCGCGGTTCGAATCAACCACCGGTCCGGAGAGACGCGGAATAAGGCCGGCGTACACATCGGGGACGAGCGACACGAGCGAGAGCTGCGATGACGGCCAGTGGCCGGGCAGCAGCGCCGCGAGCGCCGCCAGCTGTGCGATGTTAAACGCCGCGAACAGCAGCACACCGGCACGGGCACCACGAACCACCACGGCCTGCGCATCGTGGCGGTCGCGGATCAACAACCACACGGCCAGTGCGCCGAATGAGATGATGATCAACTGTGACACCCGGGTGGCCGATCGCGTCACGTCGTTGCTCACGAACACCGAGATCAACACCAGCGTGACCAACGCGAGCAACAACAGGGCGAACACCCCCGCCGAGGGGGGTATCCGGAACACGATTCCGTACCGGCGGCGCTGCCACAGTGCACCCGCCACGACGAGCGGGGTTAGGAGCAGAAACGGCGTGAGTACGATCGGTCCCGTTCCGCCCAACAGATCGATCCGATCGGCCGCCAGCAGTGCAAACCAGCAGCTGACCAGGAGACTCACGGCCGGGTAAAGCGGAACGTGTAGTTACGCGTCTCCCCATCCCGCAGTCGGATGCCATCCTCAAACGTGCGCCCCCGGCCCTCCTCGACCACATAGCCCGTGGGATTGACGACCCGGAGGCCGTACTCGCTGTCCACCAGGATATCGGTGAACACCAGCTGTCCTGCGGCATCCGTGCGCCCGTCGCGAACAATGCCAGCGCTCGTGTACAACACCGCCCGCGCACCGCTCACCGGAGCATCGGTCTGATCGACCACCCGGATGCGCATGGACGCCGACCCGATCCGAACCACGGTAAACGACGCCTGCAGCGCGCGCCCACGTCGAATGCGCAATCCATCCACAAACGTCGCCCCGCGGCCTTCAGTCGCACTGAACCCGCGCGGCAAACGGACACGGAGCCCGTACTCGCCACACGGCAGTGACCCGAGCTGCAGCCGATCGCCGGTGACCGGATACT
>CANJOX010000070.1 GCA_947475795.1 Gemmatimonadota bacterium | reverse complement strand
GCCGCGATCGCGAAGTCGCACGGCGCCAAGCTGGCGCTCGACGTGATCAGCAGCCTCGGCACCGTGCCGCTGTCGCTGCACGACGTGTGGATGGCCAGCGCGGTCAGCGGCAAAGCGCTCGCCGCCTTCCCCGGCGTCGCGATCGTGTTCCACGATGGCACCGCGTGTACGCCCAGCACGCGTGTCCCACGCTACCTCGACCTTGGCTTGGCCGTGGCGCAACAGGGTGTACCGTTCACGCAGTCCTCGAACCTGCTTGACGCCCTCGCCACCTCGCTGACCGAGATGAACTGGCCGGCGCGCTTCCGCCGGCTCGCGCTGGACGGGGCCTGGCTTCGGCGGGCGATGGAGTCGCGCGGCTGGCGCGTTCTCGCCAACGGCAATCACGCCTCACCCGCGGTGCACACGCTGATCCCACCCGCCGGCGTCAGCGCACGCGCACTCGGCGAGCGACTCCGCGACGCGGGTTGGCTGCTCAGCTACGAGAGCGGCTATCTGTGCGAACGAAACTGGCTGCAGGTGTGTCTCATGGGGCACTACACGCCCGAGGCCCTGCGCGCCTTCCCGGTCGCCCTCGATCGCGTCGCGGCGGCGCCCAGTGCAGCCCCTCCGTCCCGCACGCATCCGACCACCCCAAACCCACTCAAAACGGTGGACTGCAGTTGCTGAACTCCGACCACTATACCCAGTCTGAGGCCAGTACTCTGACCAATGAGTACTCGATCCGTCCCATCCCTCTAGTACCCGATCGGCCCTAGTCGAAACAGACTCCACGGCCACACTGGCGCTCCCGGTTCCGTTCCCGCCATGAACCACTCCACATAGCGTCGCTCGTCCGGCGTCTTCGCATCCGACGGCTGTCCACTGGCCCGATCGAGTTCCACCGGCACCACGCCCGGCGGCGGTGTCCACACGCCACTCGCGCGATTCCCATACGCCGCCGCAATGATCTGCCCCGCGATCGGTGCCGCCAGCGTGCCGCCCACCGCCCCCGGTGAGATCATGGCCGGCTTGTCGAAGCCCAGCCACACGCCGGTCACCAGTTCCGGCGTCATCCCCACGAACCACACATCGGTGTTGTCGTTGGTCGTGCCCGTCTTCCCGGCCACCGGGATGCGCGCCGGCACGATCTTGCGCAGGGCGGTCGCCGTGCCGCGCGTGACCACGTCCTGCAACATGTCGCGCATGATGAACGCCACCCGCGGGTCCATGGCCGCTCGTGCCGGCGCCACCTGTGGCACGAACACCGTGCGCCCGGTACGATCCTCGATGCGTTGCACGAAGCGCGGCTCGACCGCCACGCCGCCATTGTCGAACGTGGCGTACGCCGCCACGAAATCGAGCGGCTGCACCACGCTCGCGCCGAGCGCACTGGAGGGGTACGGCGAAATGGGCGAGCGCAGCCCCGCGCGACGCGCCAGCGCGATCACCGAGTCCATCCCCACCGCGAGCGCGAGCTGTACCGCCACCGGATTGCGCGACTTCGTGAGCGCTTCGCGTAACGTGAGCGCACCCAGGAACGCGTTGTCGGCGTTGTCGGGGCTGTACGTCTGTCCGTTGTCGAGCCGGATGCGCAGCGCGGTGTCGGCCACCATGGCATTGGCCGCCAATCCCTGCGCGATCGACTGCGCGTACACGAAGGCCTTGAAGCTCGAGCCGGGCTGACGGTTGCCGTCGACGGCGCGATTGAACGAACTCCGCGCGTAGTCACGCCCACCCACCAGCGCGCGCACGTCGCCGGTGGTGGGATCGAGTACCACCGCCGCGCCTTCCAGGCACGCTTCCACCTTCGCCTTCTTCGCGGCCGTGGCCGCCGTATCACCGGCCACACCCGCGCACCGCTGTCCGCGGAACCCGGGGCGCGTTTCGATCTCGTCGAGTCCACTGCTGAGCGCCTGCTGCGTGGCGCGCTGCAACGCGGCGTCGATCGTGGTGTGAATGCGATACCCGCCCTGCATCACGGCAATACCCGCCCGCTCGGCCTGCACGCGCACCACGTCCACCACCCATGGCGCCGGTGCGCGCGTGGTGGTCACCGTACGCACCGGCTCGCGCTGCGCCGCCGCCGACTGCGCGGCGGTGATGTACCCCTGCTCCGCCATCAGCGCGAGTACCGTGTTGCGCCGCGTGCGATTGCGATCGGGGTAACGGGCCGGATCGTATTGCACGGGACTCTTGGGCATCGACGCCAGCGACGCCGCCTCGGCCAGCGTGAGCTCGGCCGCGCCTTTTCCGAAGAACTGACGCGCCGCCATCTCGATGCCGAACGCGCCGCGTCCGAACGAGATCTGATTGAGGAACGCCTCGAGGATCTGCTCCTTGTTGTAGTGGCGTTCCATTTCGCGCGCCGCCTGCTGCTCGCGCAACTTGCGGCCGGCTGACACATCGCGACGGTCGATCAGGTCGGGGTGCATGTTGCCCACCAGCAACTGCGTGATGGTGCTGGCGCCTCGCAGGTTGCCCTTGGTCACGGCGTCCTTGATAGCACCGGCCACGCCGACCAGGTCAACGCCGTCGTGCTGGTAGAAGCGCTTGTCCTCTACCGCCACGAACGCGAGCCCCACGTACTTGGGCAGTGAGCGGAGCGCGATGCTCACGCGGCGTTCCTTGCCCAGCTCACCGATCACGGAGCCATCGCGTCCCAGCACGAGCGTGGCCTGCGGCGGGGTGATGATCTGCCACGCTTCCCCGGTCGGCCCGGGCGTGGCCTGCGCCGCCACGCGCGCCGCCGGGGAGAGAGTTCCCAAGGAGGCGGCGAGCAGCCACGGGCCAACCACGGCCCACGACAGACGCGACTGAACTGGGGAGAGAGGACGGACCATGGGCGAATTCTACACGGCAGCGGTCGCCGCGGTTCGTCAGGGTGCTCGCGGTGCCGGCCGTACCCCCACACCGTAGGCGCGGAGGCCAGCGCCCCCTAGTTTGCGTCCATGCCTGGTGATCCGATTCGTCCGCTGACGCTGGCCCTCTGCCAGTTCGCCCCCCGAAAGGGCGACGTAGCCGCCAACCTCGCCCGTATCGGGCGCCTGTGCGCGCAAGCTTCCACGCTCGACCCGCGCCCGCAGGTCGTGCATTTCCCCGAGACCGCCCTGTCGGGCTACTTCGTGGAAGGGGGCGTCCGCGAGGTCGCCTGTACCGCCGGGGCGCTGGCCTACGATCTCGACGATGCCTACCGCACTGCTTGTGCGGCGGCCGGCATCGACTGCGTGGCGCTTGACGTCATCGTCGGCTTCTACGAGCGCTGGCGGGATACCCTGCACAACAGCGCCGCCTATCTCACCATCGGCCTCGACGACGGGCCACCGGTGATCCGGCACGTGCACCGCAAGAACTACCTGCCCACCTACGGGCTCTTCGACGAAGAGCGCTTTGTGGAACGCGGCACCGACATCCGCGCCTTTGAGACGCCGTGGGGCCGCGCCGCGATCCTGGTGTGCGAAGACGCCTGGCATTCCATCAGTGGCACCATCGCCGCCCTCGACGGCGCGCAGGTGGTGTTCGTGTCGTCGGCCGCCCCAGCGCGCGGCATCTGGCCGCGGGACGACGGGGTGGAGGGTCCATACAGCGCCGCGCGCTGGGAGCGGCTCATCCGCGACATCGCCGAAGAACACGGCGTGTATGCGAGCTTCGTGAATCTCGTGGGCACCGAGGGGGGCAAGCGGTTTTTCGGCACCTCCCATCTGGTGGGACCGGGGGGCGACGTCCGCGGCCACGCCCCCGTCTGGGACGAGAGTTTCGTGTCGATCACGATCGACCTGGACGATCTGGTGCGCGCGCGGGCCGACGGCCCGCTGCTCAGCGACCTGCGCGTGGCGCTGCCGCACGTGCTCGACAACGTGCGGCGCGTGCAGGACGGCACGACGCCCACGCTCTCCTACGACGGACCGGAGCCGGCGGCGGCCGATCTGGTGCGCGGCGCCCGCGGCTTTGAGACGGGTGAATTCGCCATTCCCACCCAGGCGCTCGTGCGCGCCAATTCGCAGGTGCGCGCCATCCCGGAGTCACTCCCGGTGATCCGCCACGAAATGCGCGATCACGGGGGGCCGCCCTCGCTCGCCATCGATGCCGAGCTTACCGAAGATTGGCTTGCCGGGTTTCTGCGCGAAGAACTCACGCGGCGCGGCTTCGGCAAGGCGGTCATCGGCATCTCCGGCGGCGTGGATTCCGCCGTCACGGCCTTCCTCGCCGTCCTCGCCCTCGGACGCGAAAACGTCATCGGCGTACGCCTGCCCTACCGGACGTCAAGCGCCGAGTCGCTCGACCACGCACAGTTGGTGATCGACGCGCTCGGCATCGAGTCGCGCACCGTCGACATCAGCCCCGCCGTGGACGGCTACCTCACCGCCGAACCCGACGCCGACGCCTCCCGCCGCGGCAACATCATGGCCCGCACGCGCATGATCGCCCTGTTCGACCTGTCGGCCCGCTATCGCGCCCTGCCCTTGGGCACGGGGAACAAGACAGAACGGCTGTTCGGCTACTTCACGTGGCACGCCGACGACTCGCCGCCGATCAATCCCATCGGGGATCTCTACAAAACCCAGGTGTGGGCGCTCGCCCGTCATCTGGGCGTGCCCGACATCATCATCAATAAGCCGGCCACGGCCGATCTGATTGCCGGGCAAACCGACGAAGGGGACCTCGGGATCAGCTACCCGCGCGCCGATGAAATCCTGAATGGCATGCTGCACGGTTTCTCGCATGAATCCCTGCGCGCGCGGGGATATCACCCGGACGAGCTCACGTTGGTGTCGCGACGGCTGAACGGCACGCACTGGAAGCGCCGTCCGCCAGCCACGGCGCTGCTCAGTCACTCCGGGATCGGGGAATCGTACCTGCGACCCGTGGACTACTAAGCGCGGGGCATCCGACGCTGGACCGAGGGGCCCGCGGGCCCCTCGGTCACACCCACATCGCGTGCGGATCCGCGTCCGCCAGCTGCACGCAGAACCCGGCGATCCGCTCCACGGCCTGCGCCACGAAGGCGGCCCCCTTTTCGGCGGTGGCAGCACGCGGATCGCCGACCCCGGTGTCCGCCGTGACCTGCGTCCACCGACGCGGCACCCAGGCCCATCCGCCGCGCACGCCGTCGAACACGCTGGCCTTGGCATGGCCGTCGCCCCACGTGGCGCGATCGGGCACCACCAGCTGTGGCGCCACATGCAGGATAGCGGCCGTCTCGAGCTCACCGGCGTGATCACCGGCCTCGGCAAACACCCCGTGGTCGCCGGCCTGCCACCAGTTCACGATGGCCAGGATGATCGGCGTCGATGGCTGCAGTTCACGCACCAGCGCCCGCAGTTCGTTGCCACCGTGCGCATTCAACAGCACGAGCGCGCGCACACCATGCGGCTCGAGGCTGTGCACCACATCGCGCAACAGCGCCAGCTGCGTACTGGGCATCATGTTGATCGTGAAGCGCAGGTCGAGCTGCGTGGTGTTCACCCCAAACGGGACCGCGGGGAGCGCCACCACCGGCACGCCGCGCACGGCGCAGGCGGCAGCAACGCGCGCGGCGACTTCGCGCGCCATGATCGTATCGGTGCCGTACGGCAGATGCGTGTTGTGCGGCTCCGTGGCGCCGAAGGGGAGCATGGCGACCGACCATGCGCCGTCGCGCATTGCCGGCCAGGTCTGCTCTTCCAGAACACCCGCGCGCGGCGCGTACCCGTCGTGCGACGTCCCGCTCATGCGGCGTTCCGGTGCACAACCATCAACCCTTCATCCCGCTGTTCGTGAGCGGATCGCGCAGCATGCTGCCGATCCGGGCGGCCATCGCGTCCAGCTGCTGCCGGTTCGGCATGGGCGAGCCGGGGAACGGCAGCGGCACGTCGAAGCCGTCGCCCTCGCGGCGCGGGATGAGGTGGATGTGGTAATGCATAACGTTCTGTCCCGCCGCCGCGCCCGAATTGACCACGATGTTCATGTCCGTCGCCCCCGACGCGGTCTGCACCACCGGGATGAGCTTCACGGCCACCTGGTACAGGTGGGCCCCCACATGCCCGGGGATGTCCTGCAACACTTCGTAGTGCTCGCGAGGGACGACCAGCACGTGACCGGGGTTGACCGGTTGATTATCGAGGAACGCGATCGCCGTGGAGTCTTCGTAGCAGATCGACACCTCGGCGGCCCCGCGAATGAGGTCGCAGAAGATGCAGTGGCCGGTGGACGGCGTCATGGGTGCGGTGGGTGCATGCATAGATATTTTCACCAGAGAGTCAGGGCCGAACCGTGAACCTGCGCGCTGAATCGGCGCCCGGCAAGCACGTCGTGATCCCCGCCCTGAAAGTCCCTTCTCCGCGCGGACGGCGCTAAGTTTAGGGGTTGTTCTTTTCCTGACCTCCAGATGACTCCGATGGCCACTTCGACCCGCCCGAGCCGCCCCCGCAAGGGGACCGCCGCCGAGCCCGCGCTCACGCGCGAGCAATTGGTGAACGCCTACCGCGTGATGTACACGTCGCGCCGGTTGGACGACAAGGAGATTCAGCTCAAGCGTCAGAACAAGATCTTCTTCCAGATCTCCGGCGCCGGCCATGAGGCCGTGCTCGCCGCCGCCGGTCTGGTGCTGCGCCCTGCGCACGACTGGTTCTACCTGTACTACCGTGATCGCGCGCTGTGCCTGCAGCTGGGCATGACGCCCGCCGAGATGCTGTACAGTGCGGTCGGCGCCGCGATCGATCCGAATTCGGGTGGGCGCCAGATGCCGAGCCACTGGGGCAGCAAGGCGCTCAATATCGCCTCCGTGTCCTCGCCGACCGGCACGCAGTTCCTACAGGCGGTCGGCAACGCCGAGGCCACGCTGCGCGCGGCGCAGGGCGGCATCGCCGACGGTTTTCCCGGCGACGAAGTCACGCTGGTCACCACCGGCGACGGTACGACGAGCGAAGGGGAGTTCTGGGAGTCGCTGAACACGGCGTGCAACCTCAAGCTCCCCATCGTCTATCTCGTGGAGGACAACGGCTACGCGATCTCCGTGCCGGTCGAGGTGAACACCGCCGGCGGGTCGATCTCCAAACTCGTCGCGTCGTTCCCCGGCCTCTACGTCGAAGAAGTCGATGGCTGCGACTTCCACGCGTCGTATGCGGCGATGGAGCGCGCCGTGGCGTACGCGCGCGAACGGAAGGGACCGGCTTTCGTGCACGCGAAGGTGATCCGCCCGTATTCGCATTCGCTCTCCGACGACGAGGTGTTCTACCGTCCGCAGGACGAGCGGGACGTTGACGCGGCGCGCGATCCGCTCCGGACGTTTCCGGCCTATCTCGTGGCCGAAGGGCTCGCCACGGAGTCCGAACTCGAGGCGCTGCGCGAGGTGGTCGATGCCCTGATTCTCGAGGCCACCGACGACGCGTTGGCACAGCCGCAGCCGGCGGCCGACACGGTCACGTATGGCGTGTACGCGCCGGATGTCGACCCGACGGCGGAACCGTTCGATACCGAGGACGATCCGCAGTTCACCGGCGAGCCCACCACCATGGTGGATCTGCTCAACGCCTGCATGCGTGACGAGATGGCGCGCGACGAACGCATCCTGGTGTTCGGCGAAGACGTGGCCGACGTCTCGCGCGAAGAGCATCTGGGCAAGGTCAAGGGCAAGGGCGGTGTGTTCAAGGTGACGCACGGCCTGCAGACCAAGTTCGGTGGCGGCCGCGTGTACAACTCGCCGCTGGCCGAGGCCAACATCATCGGGCGTGCCATCGGGCTGGCCCACCGCGGCTACAAGCCGGTCGTCGAGATTCAGTTCTTCGACTACATCTGGCCGGCCTTCATGCAGATCCGCGACGAACTCGCCACGATGCGCTGGCGCTCCAACAACACGTTCAGCGCGCCGGTCGTGATCCGCACCACGTACGGCGGCTACATCCGCGGTGGCCCCTACCACTCGCAAACAGGCGCGTCGCTGTTCACGCACACCCCCGGCCTGCGCGTGGTGTGCCCCAGCAACGCGCTCGACGCGAACGGGCTGTTGCGCACGGCCATCCGCAGCGACGATCCGGTGCTGTTCCTCGAGCACAAGCACCTGTACCGCCAGACGTACAACAAGGGCCGCTACCCGGGCCCCAACTTCATGATTCCGTTCGGCAAGGCGAACATCCTGCGTGCAGGCACCGATGTCACGTTGGTGACGTACGGCGCCACGGTGCAGCGCGCCCTCGTGGCCGCCAACCAGATCGCCGAAGAAGGAGGCCCGAGCGTGGAGGTGATCGACCTGCGCACGCTCTCGCCGTGGGACGAGGAGGCCGTGTTCTCCAGTGTCAAGAAGACCGGCCGCGTCATCGTGGCCACCGAGGATTCGCGCTCGTGGGGCTACGGCGCCGAAATCGCCGCACGCATCGCCGACGAATGCTTCGCGTGGCTCGATGCGCCCGTGAAGCGCGTGGCGAGCCGCGATGCCTTTGTGGGGTATGCCCCGTCGCTGGAGGATGCCACGCTGCCCCAGGTCGACACCTTCCGTACCGCGTACCTCGAGATCGTGCAGTACTGATCCCCGTGGACCGGTAGGGCCCGCATCGCACAGCACCCCGGCGTCGCCACAGAGGCAGCGCCGGGGTGTTGCGTTGGTCTAGGCGCGGATGAGTGGGAGGCCGTACGGGGCGAAGGCGTCATCCCGGCTCACGAGGGTGAGCCCTTCCACGTGGGCCTGCGCGATCAGCATGCGATCGAACGGATCACGATGATACGCGGGGAGCTGTCCGGCGGCGACCGCATGGCGAAAGAGCACCGGCAATTCCGTGAACGCCGAGGCCTCCACCGCGGCGGCCACGGTGCGGACGCCGCTGATCTTGCCGAGGGCGGCTTTAATGGCAATCTCCCAGGCGGAGGCGCTACTCACGAACACGTCGTCGGCGCCGCGGATGGCGCGCATGGCCGCCGGTGAGAGCCGCGCGCCGGCGTCCCACCAGATGAGCACATGGGTGTCGAGCAGGAGACGCATGCGCGCTCACTCCTCCCCGAAGCCGGCCAGCACGTCGGGAGGCAACGGCTCGTCGAAGCCGCGGGCCACCGTCCACTGCCCCTTCCCCTGTCCGGAAACGCGCAGGTGCCGCGTGTCCTCCATGGGCACGAGCCGGGCCATCGGGTGCCCCGACTTCATGATCACGATTTCCTCGCCGGCGGCAGCGCGGTCCACGAGGGCGGACAGTCGGGTCTTCGCGTCGTAGAGTGCCACGGATTCGCGGACAACCTTTTTCGGCACGGGGGCTCCTGGCACGGGTAGGCGCCAGCAGGTGTGGAGCAACAGGTGGCGGCGCACCGCACATCCGGCCGCCCGGTTGGAGGCTACGCCACTTGACCAAATTGGTCAAGACGACGGCGAGCACCGCGCTGCCCCCGCGCCACTCAGCACCATGGCGGACTCCGGCCCCGGCCATAGCTTCCCCCCTGTCCTCTCACATCCGGAGTTTCGATGTTCGCTCTCCCGAGGCGTTCCCTCGCCATCGGTGCGCTGGTGCTCGCCGCCCCGACCGCGCTCCGCGCCCAGCCGGCCACGGGCCCCGCCCGCACCGGCACCCCCCGCGCCATCACACCGACCGACATTTCAGCGTGGAAGTCCATCCGCGGCACCTCGCTCTCCAATGACGGCGCGTGGTTTGCGTACACGGTCGCGCCCAATGAAGGCGACGCCGAGGTGGTGATCCGTCAGACGTCGATGGGCGGCAAGGAACACCGCTTCCCGATCGGCGAAGCGCCGGCGGCAGCGGGCGGACCTGGCGGCGGTGGCACTGCCGCCCTGCAGCTCTCCGGCGACGGCAAGTGGGCCGCCATGCTGGTTTTTCCCAAAGCGGCCGATCAGAAGCGCCTGCGCCGCGAACGTCGCGCCGTGCAGTCCAAGCTCCGGCTGGTGAATCTCGCCACCGGCGAGGCACGCGACTTCGACAAGATCCGGCGCTTTGCGTTCGGCGGCGACGCACCGAAGTGGGTCGCGATGCAGGCCTACGCGCCGGAAGCGAACGGCGGCGGTGGTGGTGGTGCCGGCGGTGGCGGTCTGCCCGGCCCCGGCGCGCCGGGCATGGGCGGTAACCCGATCGGTGGCGGCGCGGGCCGCGTGGAAGGCACCGACCTGTTGCTCCACGAGCTGGGCACCAACGCCAGCTTCAACGTGGGCAACGTGGGCGACTTTGCCTTCGACGACAAAGGCCGCTGGCTCAGCTACACCATCGATGCGCGCGATCAGCTCGGCAACGGTGTGCAGCTGCGCGATCTCTCAACTGGCACGGTGAAGTCGATCGACGCCGGTAAGGCGTTGTACCGCCGCCTCGCGTGGACCGACAGCTTCCCCGCCTTCGCGTATCTCAAGGGCACGATCGACAGCGCCGCCACCGATACCACGTGGTCAGCCGCCGCCGTGTCCCGCGTGGGTACGCCGACGCAGCAGATGATTGCCGTCGGCACCAGCGGGAGCGCTGCCCTGCCCAACGGCATGGAAGTGAGCCCCGAGCGCACGCCGCGCTGGCTCGAGCAGATGGACGGCCTCGCGATCGGCCTCCGCGTGGCCACGCCGCCGGTGCCCAAGAGTGAGCAGCTCGAAGACGACGATCGTCCGTCACTCATTCTCTGGCACAGCAAGGACGCGCGCCTGCAGTCCATGCAGATCGTGCAGGAAAACGCCGACAAGAGCTTCTCGTTCCTCGCGACGTACCTGCCCGCGACCCAGAAGGTCGTCCAGCTCACCGACGACGTGGTCCGCACCGGCACCCTCGGCGCGCGCGATCGCTACGTGCTCGGCACCGACAATCAGGCATACGAGCGTCAGAGCAGCACCGACGGCATCCAGCGTCGCGATCTGTATCTCATCGACGCCCGCACCGGCTCGCGCACGCTGGTGAAGAAGGAACTCCGCGGCACGTCCACGTTGTCGCCCGACGGCAAGTCGGTGCTCTTCTGGGACGACGGCAACTTCCACGCGTACGACGTAGCGACCAAAGCCATCGCGAACGTGACGGCGGGCGCACCGGTGTCGTTCATCGACACCGAAGACGATCACAACGTGGACCGCCCCAGCACGAACATCGTAGGCTGGAGCAAGGATGGACGCTTCGCGCTGATCAGCGACAACTACGACGTGTGGCGCATCGGCATGGCGGGCAAGAGCTGGGCGACTCTCACGGTGAACGGTCGCGCCACGCGCACGCGCTATACCCGCGTGATCAACACCGACCCGCGCGAGCGCAACATCGACCTGGCCAAGCCGGTGTACATGGCGGCCATGCAGGCGCTCACCAAGAAGGAAGCGATCGTGCGCATCGATCCGGCCAAGGCCGGCGCGGTGGCGATCACCGGCTGGCGCGATGCGCGTCATGCGCCGATGAAGGCGCGCGACGCCGAGGTGT
>CANJOX010000069.1 GCA_947475795.1 Gemmatimonadota bacterium | reverse complement strand
GCGGACGAATCGGGACGCGTCGGCATCAGAGACTTCTCCGCTTCAGTTCACCCACGGCGTGCGCGGCGGCGCGCGCGGTGAGCGCCATGTAGGTGATCGACGGATTCTGGCAGGCGCTGCTCGACATCGCGGCGCCGTCGGTGATGAACAGGTTGGGCACGTCCCACGCCTGGTTCCAGCCGTTCAGCACGCCGTCCTTGGCCGTGGTGGACATCCGCGCGCCGCCCATCTCGTGAATGCAGTGGCCGGGCGGATGCATCGTGCGGTTGGGGCGGACGTTGATCGCGCCGGCGGCTTCCAGGATCTCGACGGCGCTGGCCGAGACGTCCTTGTTCATGGCGATTTCGTTCTCGCGCCAGCGCACATCGATGCGCGCGGCGGGAATGCCCCACTTGTCCTTCGTGGTGCCGTCCAGCGTGATGCGGTTGTCGGCGTGCGGCAGCGTCTCGCCCCAGCCGCCGATGCTGATCCCCCACGGCCCGAGGTCATCGATCAGCGACTGCTTGAACGCCGCGCCGAAGCCCGCCATGCCGCTGCCGCGTCCCCAGCCGGCGCGACTCGAGCCGCCTTGCATCCCGTACCCGCGCAGGAAATCCGGATGCGCCGTGGTCACGTTGCGGAAGCGCGCCACATAAATGCCGTTCGGGCGACGACCGATCGTGCGCTTGTCGAGGTAGCCCGGCATCGTGCCGCCGGCGCCGGAGCCGTAGTGATGGTCCATCACGTAGCGCCCGAGCGTGCCGCTGGAGTTCGCCAGCCCATCGGGCCAGCGCGTGCTGGTCGAGTTCAAGAGCAGGCGCACCGACTCGATCGTGGAGGCGCACAGAAACACGACCTTGGCCTCGTAGACCGTTTCCTGCTGCGTGCGGGCATCGATCACGCGCACGCCACGCGCGCGGCCGCGCTTGGCGTCGTACAGCACCTCGGCCACCACGCTGTGCGGACGCAGCGTGAGGCGGCCGGTTTTTTGCGCGGCGGGCAACGTACTGCCGATGCTGTTGAAATACGAGTGCGTCACGCACCCACGCTCGCACGGGCCACAGTAGTGGCACGCCGCGCGCCCGTTGTGATTCTGCGTGAGAATGGCGGCACGGCCGATGGTCATCACGCGCTCGCCGTTGAACGCCTTCATGATGCGTTCGCGCGCCACCCGTTCCACGATGGTCATCTCCATCGGCGGCAGGAACTCGCCGTCAGGGAGGTGCGCGAGCCCTTCTTTGGCGCCGGTCACACCGATGAACCGCTCCACGTGCCCGTACCACGGCGCGATGTCCTTGTAGCGAATCGGCCAGTCGGTGCCGTGACCATCCTTCGCATTGGCCTCGAAGTCGAGATCGCTCCAGCGATACACCTGACGGCCCCACATGATGGAGCGTCCGCCCACCTGTCGCCCGCGGAACCACTTGAAGGGCGCATCGTCGGGCGCCACGTACGGATTCTCGTTGTCGTTCACGAAGAACTTGCGACCGGTTTCGTCGCAGGCGTAGCACTGCCGCTGTACCGGCTGCTCCTGCTCCAGCGCATGCCGGTCGCCCCAGCCGCGGTACTTCATGTCGTACGGCTGGATGTGCTCCACGAAATCCTTACCGGCGAAATCCACCGGGCCGCCCGCTTCCAGCACGAGCGTGGCCAGCCCCCGCTCCGTGAGTTCCTTGGCGGCCCATCCGCCGCTGATGCCGGAGCCCACCACGATCGCGTCGAACACGCGACGCTGCGGCTGGGCATCCATCGTCAGGTCGTCACTCATCGCGGCCTCCGTTGCGGGCGGGCATGTCCGCGGCACCGTCAAAGCGACCCGGCATGATTTCGGTTTTCAGCACGTCGCGCTGCACGCGCTCGCTCGTGAAGTAACCGTGCACCACCAGTCCTTTCACGCGGGCATAGCCGCGCGCCGCAACGGCATTGCGATCGTATGGCGTGTCGAGCGCTGTCATCACCACGGCCAGCGTGTCGCCACGCAGCGACGCCAGCGGCTGGCCACCGATGGCGCGCGCCTGCGCGTCGATGGCGTCGAGGCCCGTGGTCAGCGCCAGCCGGTCGGCGTCGGTGTAGTAGTCGGCGGCGATCACGTCGATCCACGCCACCACGCCCACGTCGGTCGCACTCGGCGTGTCGGTGCGCGGAATGATCGCGTCGGCCAGGGCGGCCAGCGTGGCGCGCTGCGCCGCTGACAGGGTGGCGGGCTGCCCCGTGGCCACGGCGGAGCGGAGCCACGCGGCATGGGCTTCGCCGGGAAGGAGCGTCAGGGCTGCCGCGGCCGCCGCCGCGATCAGCAGTTCTCGTCGATGCATGGCCAACCGGGGAGAGGGGGCAGGCGAGTACCATTGCCCCCGCGACCGGATCGGCCGGAGAGCACTACTGCACTTGGATGTACAGCGGCGTCGGCCAGAGGCGCAAGATCGCCTCGCGCGTGGTGGGCGGATTGTCGTTCTTGGCCTTGGTGAACTGCTTCCAGCCGGTGAACTGCACCGGCTCCTTTTTGATGTCGCGGTAGTACGTGTCCCGCTTGAGCCACGGGGCCCCGAAGCCGTCCATGTGCATCACGAACTGCACCTTGGGGTCGAGCTTGATGTTGCGGACATTCGTCACGCCCTTCGGCGTGAAGCGGTGCACCACCAGGATCTTGGGCGGCAGTTTGTGCTTGTCCACCAGATTCGCGAGAAAGCGGATCGCGTAGTTGATGTCGGCCGCATCGTAGGTGCCGATCCGGCGCCCCGGCACGGCGCCGCTGGCCTTCATGGAGAACTCCGGGTCGATACCCAGATGCACGTCGGGGCGCATCAGGAACTTCTCAATCCACGGCAGCTCCTGCGCGAGGGTGCTCTGGCCCACCTGCAGGTCCACGAACAGCAGCGCGTTCCGCGACTTCGCCCAGCCGTACACTTTCTCGATCAGCGCGCTGTCCATCCGCGTGCGGTACTTGCCACTCGGCCCGGGATCGGGGTTGGCCACCATGGCGATCAGGTGCAACGCCGGCTGCGCCGGGTGCGCCGGATCGAGACGCGTCCACTCCGCTGCCTCGCGATCGAGCTTGCGCAGCATCTCCTCGGTTTCGAACTCGCCCAGGATTCCCATGCGCTTGGAGAGCGGATTGCCGTAGTAGGCAATCACGCGCTTGGCCGGCAGCACCGAGCCCGGCAGCGGGGCCGGCAACTTCACGGGCCACAGCGAATCGAGATCACTGCCGGTCCCCTTGAACGCCAGATGCCGGTCGCCGGCCTGCGAGCCCACCGCGCCCGTGCTGCGCTTGCGCGTGGAATCACCCGCGGCGGCGGTGCCCGATGATGCGCGCGTCGATGTGGCCTTCGCCTTCGCCTTGGACTTTGTCTTGGACTGTGTCTTGGACTGTGTTTTGGCCCGTGCCTTCGGTTTCGCCGCGGTCGTGGACGGCGTGCCCGTTTGCGCGGATATCACCGACGGCGACAGCGTCGTGCTGACGGCGATGATCGCGCCCAGAACGAGCGATAACGATTTACGGGAGAACATGAATATGGAGCGAGTCGGCACGGTGACGTGATGGTTGGGCGCAAGCGGCACCATACAGGGCCGATCCCGCAGTGTAACGGTACATTCGCACCGCACCAAGGGTACCGGCGCGGCGACTGGCGATCACTCTGGCGTGCCGGTTTTGCGTGTCACCGGAATGGCCCGGTCGACATCGAGGGCCAGTGTTCCGGACGCTTCGGCCCGCACCATCAGCCAACGGGGGTGCACCGTGACATCGAGCAGCCTGCCGGTACGCACGGTACCCGACAGCTGTACCCCACGGGTCAGGTCCCGGTTCAGTGCGCTTTCCACCTTGGCGCGCGTCTCCTCGAGAATCGTGTCGAGCGGAAAGCGCGCCTGGTCGCGCAGCTGTGTCACCAGGTCGCCTTTCCGTAACCACGCCAACCCTTGTACGAGGGCGTTCCCGGTGGACACGTCGAACTCGAGGTCCGGCACGATCAGGGCGCGCGTGGTCTGATCGAGTTGCGGGGTGCCGACGAGATACGCCGTGCCGCTGATGTCGCCGCTCATGCGGAGCGCCAGCACCACGCGTCCGTCGTCGAGCGGCGAGACCGTGAGGGAATCGATGCGCACGGAGCGGCCGAAGCGGCGGAACTTCCGGCCGACGAGCTTGCGCGACAGTGAGGCCGACGCCACGTCGTATGGCAGCAGTCCCTCGATCCGCACCCGGGCGCTATCACCCACCTCCCGTGCCGCGGGCGACAGCGGTGGCAACGGCGATGTCGGATCGGGCGGCCGCGGCCCGGAAATCAGACGCGGATGCGCGTAGAGCCGGATCGTGGCCACCAGCGCGCTGTCCCGCAGCGAGAAGTTGCCGAGTCGGAGCTGTTCGGGACCGAGATCGAGCCAGAGGCTGTCGCGCACGCGAATCGGGCGCTGCAGCATGCCGTACCACTTCTCCACGCGTTGGCGCACGTCGAACGCCGCGATCTTCCGGTCGAGCGCCGGGAGCTTTGTGGCAATCAGCGGACGGATGGCGCGAATGACTTGGTCGGTGACGTCGACGTCGAGAAACGTCACCAGGCACGCATCACGCGCGTCGTTCGAGGCGGCACGCAGCGACGTGACACGCGTGTGGGCGGCGAGCACCCACGCCGGCGTGAGGGCGATGTCGGTGGTCAGCACCACGTGCAGGCGGGGCGGGGCCTCGTCGGTGCCGCACGACGCACCGACGGTCGGGCCGATGAACGGGCGGTACCATCCGCGCCCGGTGTACGACACGGTCGTCGAGAAGGTGAACGTGCTGCCGTCGAATTGCACCGCGAACGGCGTGCGCCGGGCGGCGAACGCGACCTGTTGGCGCCGGTTCGACGTCAGCTGCCGTCGCTGGTCGAGACGGCCGAATCGCGTCGGGACCGCCCGCTCGAGCGCTGCGAGCGCCGGCGCCAGCGCATAGCTGATCGGGGCATCGACGATGGACACGGCCATCGTCGACGGCGGCGCGGGGCTGCGGATGCCCGGGCGTGAGGTGGGCGCTGCGGGCGTCAGTGACTCGCTGCGGCAGGCGCTCAGCGCGACGGTCGCGAGCACGGCACCGGCCCACAATCGCTCCGTGTTCGTCATCACGGCAATCTACCGGGACGGGCGCCCTTGCACGGCTGAGGCTGCGGGATACTTTGGCGCGCATGCATATCGATCTGACGGGACGCGTCGCCGTCGTGACCGGCGGCGCCAATGGCATCGGCCGCGCCACCGCGCGGCGTTTCGCCCGCAGCGGTGCCCGCGTGGCGATCTGGGACCGGGCAACGGCCGCCGGTGCCGCCGCCACCGCCGCGCTCGCTGCGGAGCAGTTGGACGTGCACTTCATCGAGACCGATGTGACGCAACGCGCCAGCGTGGCGGCGGCCGTGCGCGCCACGGTCGCGCAGTTCGGCGGGATCGATATTCTCATCAACAATGCTGGGATCATCCGCGACGCGCAGCTCGTGAAGGTCACCGACGGCGTCGTCACGGGGGGGATGACGGATGATGAGTTTGACGACGTCGTCGCCGTGAATCTGAAGGGCGTCTTTACATGCACGCAGGCGGTGGTCCCCGAGCTGTTGAAGCGCGGTGGGGGACGGATCATCAACGCGTCGTCGGTCGTCGCCGGGCATGGCAACTTCGGCCAGACGAATTACGTGGCCACGAAAGCGGGCGTCATTGGGATGACGCACGTGTGGGCCCGCGAACTCGGGAAGCGGCGCATCACCGTGAACGCCATCGCGCCGGGGTTCATCGCCACGGACATGACCGCGACCATGCCGGCCGCGGCACTCGACGCCATGCACCGGCACACACCGGTCGGACGCCTTGGCACGCCGGACGACGTCGCGAACGCCTACTGCTTCCTCGCCTCCGACCTCGCGGCGTTCATCAACGGCGCGGTCCTCACCGTTGACGGCGGCCTGGTCATCGGCAGCTGACGCCGGGCGCCCTTACGAGCGGCGGCGTTTCTTCGGCGGGGCCGGCGGTTCGCTGGTGGGTGCGGCGTACTGCATGCGCCCCAGAATCGTCGCCGCGCGCCGCGACGCGATCGCCCCCTTCGGTGACCAGCGGCGCGGGGCCGGCAAAATGGCGGCCAGTCGCGCCGCCTCGTCACGCGTGAGTCTGGCTGCGCTCTTGCCGTAGTGCACCCGCGCCGCCGCTTCGGCCCCGAACGCGTTGGGTCCCCATTCGGCCAGATTGAGGTACAGATCGAGAATGCGCTCCTTGCTCAGCAGCAGCTCCAGCAGCAGCGCGATGTACGCCTCGATCCCTTTGCGCACGAACGAGCGTCCGTTCCACAGGAACAGGTTCTTGGCCACCTGCTGCGTGATCGTGGACGCACCGCGCAGTTTGCCGCCGCGTCGGCGGCGCTCGAGCGCGTTCTGGATCTCCACGGCATCGATGCCGAAGTGGAGATAGAAGCGGTCGTCCTCCGACGCCAGCACGGCGCGCCGCAGCAACGGCGACAGCCCCGCGCGCGACACCGTGGTGTGCTGCGGCCAGATGGGGCGGTCGCCGTTCACGGTGCGGGCCACGACGCGCTGCAGCATCACCGACGTGACCGGTGGCTGCACCACGGCAAACAGCAGAATGAACGGCACGGGGAGCAGCATCAGCCCTCCCACCGACAGCAGGGCCAGGCGCAGCACGCGGCGCCAGCCGGTGCGACTCCGCGCGGTCTTGGCCACGGCTATGGCTCCCGCAGGTGCGGCGGCGTGTCGGGGGGCTGACGACGCCACCGCCGATGCTGCCAGAAGTACTGCGCGGGATACTCGCGCACGAGCCGCTCGAGAATCTGCGTGTAGCGCAGCACGATCGCGTCGATGTCCACGTCACGGTCGCCGGTCCGCTCGACTTCAACCGGCTCGATGAGAATCGCGTAGCGACCGCTGGGCTGACGCAGCACGCCCACGAACACCGTGGGCACCTCGAAGCGCAGCGCGAACACCGCCGGACCGCGCGGCGTCTTGGCCGGCCGGCCGAAGAACGGCACGAAGGTGCTGGCCAGGCCGAGGGCGTCGTGATCGCTCACGAAGGCGATCGCGTGGTTGTCGCGCAGCGAGCGCGGCGTGCGGCGCACGGCGTCCTTGTCGTGGATGACCTCCATGCCGATCTGCCGTCGCGTGCGGGTGATGTACGCGTCGAAGATCGGGTTGGCCATACCGCGCGTGACCACATCGATGGCCACGCCGCGGGCGGCGAAGTAGGCGCCGCCGAATTCCCAGTTGCCCAGGTGGCCGGTCACGATCAGCAAGCCGTTGCCCTTGGCCAGCGCCGCCTCGACCAGCTCCCACCCTTCCACCCGCTCCACGCGCGCCAGCACCTCCGCGCGCGACGCGCCGGGGAGCACGGCCGTCTCGATCGACGTCCGCCCCAGGCTATCGTACGACCGCCGCGCCACCTGCTCGACCTCGGCCGGCGTGAGCTCCGGAAACGCGGCGGCGATCTGCCGCTCCACCACGCCGCGGCGGATACCGATCGGCTTGTACACCAGCCGCGCGATGAGCCCGCCCACCCAGCTCGCCGCGCGCCACCCCACCAACCCCAGCGCAAACACCGCCACGCGCGCGCCGGCGTACTCGAGTCGGTGCGACAGCGTGGCCGGCTTCGGCGTGACCGACGGGGCGGCGGGGGGCGTGGTGGGGGGCGGGATGCTCATGCGCTGCGCAATCTAACGGCCTCCACGACGAACGCCGCGTCGACGGAGTGCGCGACGCGGCGTTCGTGCGGGGACCGCCCCCCGGGCCCTGAAGCCGCCCCTAGTTGGTGAGCATCACCAGCACACGGCGGTTGGTGGCCCGGCCATTGTCGGTGGTGTTCGGGGCCACGGGATCCTTCTCCCCCTGCGACCGCGCCATGATTCGCGACTCGGCCACCCCCTTCGAAACGAGATAGGCCTTGGCCTGATCGGCGCGCCCCTGACCCAGCGTCTCGTTAAAACGCTCCGAGCCGATCGCGTCGGTGTTGCCGGTCACGGTGATCGTGCGCGCGGCGTTGCTCGGGTCCACCAGCGACGCCGCGATGGCGTCGAGCACGGTCTTCGCCTCGGGGGAGATGTCGATCGCGTTGAAGGCGAAGTTGATCGCCCCGATCACCACCGGGCGCGGTGACGGGCCCACTAACCGGACCGTATCCAGCCGCGTCACGTACACCGTGTCGCGCGTGACCATCCGCACCGTGTCGCGCACCACGCGCGGGGGCGCGGCCGGACGGGCGAAGAAGGACAGGCTCAGCCCCGCCTGCGCGCCCAGATTCCACGCGGCGGCGCGTGGCACTGGCTTGGTGTCGTCGTCGGCCGGCAACACGTACGTGCCCGTGCCCTCCACGCGCGCCGATAGCCGGTCGTTGAGGATCACGCGCATCCCCAGCAGCCCCTGCGGTCCACCGCCGCGTGGGGCCACCGTGCGGGCGCGCCCGTACGCATCGTACGCGTACCCGGCCCCGGCCAGCAGCTTCACGCGCTCCGACACCGGATGGTTATACGTGAGACGATACGCCCACAGCGTGTGCGACACCGCGTCGAGCGCGGCCTGCGCCGGCACCGTGGCGAACGGCGGGGTCACGTCCACATCGGCGTAGCTGAGCTCCGCCTCGAGCAGCCAGTTGCGGTACACGTAGAGTCCCGCGCGCCCGCCGATCCCCAATCCGGTGTCGAGGCGCAGCGTGTCGGCAAAGCGCGTCACGCGGCCGAATCCGCCGATTTCGATGGCCCCTTGCCGTTGGGCCGTGGCCGACGCCGGCAGCGCGACCGTGAGTGTCGCGCCGATGATGAACCGAGACAGCGTTCGCATAAGGCTTCCCATTGTCAGATGATGATGAATGGCGCGCGGCCCCTCGGCGTCCGCGCAGTCGCGCGTCCCGCTAGATTGCACCGCTATGCGTGCGGATCTGTTGCCTGTTCCCCCGGTCGTTCCCCACTCCCAGCGGCTTGCGCAGCTCGGACTCGTGATCAATGCGGGGCTGGCCGTGATCAAGCTCGTCGCCGGGCTCGTCGGAAATTCATACGCGCTGGTGGCCGACGCTATCGAGAGTTCGACTGACACGATCGGGTCCGTGGTGGTGCTCTCCGGGCTGCGGATCGCCAGCCGCGATCCCGACGAGTTCTATCCCTTCGGGTACGGACGGGCTGAGCCGCTGGCCGCTGCCACCGTCGCGGCCATCATGCTGGGCGCCGCGGCCGGCATCGCCATCGAGGCGGTCCGCGAGATCCGCACGCCGCATCACGCCCCGGCGTGGTGGACGCTGCTCGTGCTCGCGCTCGTCGTCGTGGTCAAGGAGCAACTGGCCAAGCGCGTGATGGCGGCCAGTGTGGCCACCGGCAGCGTAATCGTGGCCGCCGACGGCTGGCACCACCGCGCCGACGCGATCACCTCAGGGGCGGCCTTTCTCGGCATCTCGGCGGCCCTCATCGGTGGCCCCGGCTGGGAGCCGGCCGACGACTGGGCGGCGCTGGTGGCCGCGGGCGTCATCTGCGTGAACGGCGCCCTGCTGCTGCGCACCGCCCTGCGGGATCTCATGGACCGCGCCCCCGAGCCCGCCATTTTCGCCGCGGTGGCCGAGGCCGCTGAAGCCACGCCGGGCGTGCGGGCCATCGAAAAGCTCAAAGTCCGCAAAACGGGGACGGCGTTCTACGTCGACATCCACGTGCAGGCCGACCCTGCGCTTTCGCTCCACGACGCGCACATTCTTTCAGGCATGGTGAAAACCGCCATCCGCCGGCGGGTGCCGGCGGCGATGGGGGTCCTGATCCACATGGAGCCGTACGAGCCGGCGGAGGGCGCATGACCAGCCAGCCTGACTTTCACACGCTCGACCGCGCCGAGTGCGAGGCGCTGCTCCTCACGCAGCAGGTGGGCCGTCTGGCCTTCACCTTCCGCGACCGCGTGGACATCGAGCCCATGCACTACGTGTACCGTGACGGCTGTGTGTATGGCCGCACGCAGTACGGCACCAAGGTTGAGGTGCTCGCGCACCATCCGTGGGTGGCGTTCGAAGTCGATGCCATCGCGGCGCTGTTCGCGTGGCGCAGCGTGGTGGTGCACGGGCGGATCGAGTTTCCCGACCCTGCCGGCTCGCCCACCGACGTGGCCGCGTACGCACGCGCCGTGGCGGCGTTCCGCACGCTGGTGCCGGGGGCCTTTTCCGACGACGATCCCACGCCGGCCCGTGGGCTGGCCTTTGTCATTCCGGTGCAGGAGATGACCGGGCGGGCCGCCACGGTGGGCGGGACCGCTTGATGGCCGCTGGACTCTCGGCGTTGACGCTGACCCCCGTGGTGCCGGGGGAGAAGGTGAAGTTGGGGGCCAAGGCGGCGTCGGTGGCGGGCCCGATGGACAAGGGCGCGCTCGAGGCGGCCACCGACGGACTGCTCACGCGCCTGTCCGCGTTGCAGCAGGCCTTTCACGCCGATGGACGGCAGGCGTTGCTGCTGGTGCTGCAGGGGCGTGATGCCTCCGGCAAGGACGGCGTGATCAAGACCGTGTACGGCGCGTTCAATCCCACCGGCGTGCAGGTGGCCGCCTTCGGCCCCCCCACGCCGCTGGAGCAGCGGCACGACTTTCTCTGGCGCGTGCACCAGGTGGTGCCGCCCCGCGGCATGGTGGGCGTGTTCAACCGCTCGCATTACGAAGACGTGCTCGCGGTGCGCGTACGCGGGCTCGCCCCCGAGTCGGTGTGGCGGCCCCGCTATGCGCACATCAACGACTTCGAACGCATGCTCACCGACAGCGGCGTGATCATCCGCAAGTGCATGCTGCACGTGTCGCGCGACGA
Source organism: Gemmatimonadota bacterium (assembly GCA_947475795.1). The sequence continues at coordinate 609 of CANJOX010000069.1, read as the reverse complement.
GCAGCACGGTCGGCTCAAGGCGCGCCTTGAGGATGCCACGAAGAACTGGAAATTCCGGTTGGAGGATCTCGAGGATCGCGCCCGGTGGGACGCCTACACCGACGCCTACCGCGAGATGCTCGAGCAGTGCAGCACCCCGTGGGCGCCCTGGTTTGTGGTGCCCGCCAACGACAAGGCGGTGCGCAATTACCTCATTGCGCGCCTGCTGGTGGATACGCTCGAGGAGGCGGCCCCCGCCTTCCCACTGATGGATGACGCCGTGCGCGCCGCGGCCAAGGGGTTTGCATGACGGTGGTGCGTGCTGGGGAACGGCGCGTGGCGTGGCTGGCGGCGCTCGGCGTGGCGCTGCCGCTCGCGCCCGGAACGGCGGCATCGCAGCCGGTGGCGCAGTCCGTGGCGCAAGCCGACGCGCCCGCGCGTGACCTCTCGGCCGTGGTGCCGCTCGGTCGTACGTTGCGCGTGCGCGCCGAACAGCGCTTCGACCGCGGGGCCGGGCTGCGCAGTGCGACCGTGTACGACATGGCCGTGGATACCGCCGGCCACATGTGGATCGCCACCGAAGACGGCGTCTACGCCTACGCCGGCAACGGCTGGCGTCGCGAATCCCTG
>CANJOX010000068.1 GCA_947475795.1 Gemmatimonadota bacterium | reverse complement strand
CTGACGCAGGAAGGCGCGGTCATGGCTCACCAGCAGCACGGTGCCGTCGAACTCGTCGAGTGCATCTTCGAGCACCTCGATGTTCTCGACGTCGAGGTGATTGGTGGGCTCATCGAGCACCAGCAGATTGGCGCCGGTGAGCGTCATGAGCGCCAGCGCCATGCGGGCCCGCTCACCGCCACTGAGGGTGCGGATTTCGCGGAACACTTCGTCGCCGCTGAAGCCGAAGGCGCCGAGATGGTTCTGGATGTTGCCGCGGCTCCAGAGCGGCCGCTGCGCCTGAATGGCGTCCGACAGCGACAACTTGAGCGGTAGGTCGGCGAGGTCCTGACGGAACCATGCCGGCGTGATCGAACTGCCCACGCGCGCCTGGCCACCGGCCGGCACGAGATCGCCGAGCATCGTGGAGATGAACGTGGATTTGCCGGCGCCGTTGGGGCCGACCAGCGCCACGAAATCGTTGCGCCGCAGTGTCGCGGTGAAGTCGCTGACGAGCACACGCCCCGGCACCTCCACGCGCAGCTCATCGATGGAGACCACCTGGTCGCCGCCGCGATCGGCGATCTTGAACTCGAGCGACATGGCGGCGGGATCGCCCACCGGAGGCGCCAGGCGCGGCAGACGCTCGAGTCGCTTGCGTTTGCCCTTGGCCTGGAACGAGTTCACGCCGGCCAGATTCCGCCGGATGTACTCCTCTTCCTTCTTCACGTACGCGCGCTGCTTCTCCACTTCGCGCTCGCGCGTGAGCCGACGCTCAGCGCGCTGCGGTACGAACTGGCTGTAGTTCCCCTTGTACGCCTCGCTCGTCTTCGCCTCGATGTGCAGGATGTTCGTGCAGATGGCGTCCATGAACGCACGATCGTGCGACACCACGAGCACGGTCTCGTCGCACTCCTTGAGCCACTCCTGCAGCCAAGTGGTGGTGTCGAGGTCGAGGTGATTGGTGGGTTCGTCGAGCATCAGCAGGTCGGCGGGCGCAATCAACTGCGCCGCCAGCCCCACACGTCCGCGCTCTCCGCCCGAGAGCGTGGAGACGAGGCGCGTCTTCGACTCCTCGGCATCGAAGCCGAGTCCCTGCAACACGGCGTCCACGCGGGCGTGGTAGATGTAGCCGCCGAGGTCCGCGAAGCGCTCCTGATCCTGCCCGAATTTTTCGAGCATCTCGTCGGTGCACTTATCACCCATCTCCCCGAGGGCCATTGCTTGGTCGGCAATGCGCTGCTCGAGGGCGATGACCTCGCGCCAGGCGGCGGCGCCCGCCTGCCACACCGTGGTGGCCCCTTCAAAGGCCCGGTGCTGATCGAGCAGGGCGTGACGCAGTCCCGGCTTCCGGGCGACGGCACCGACCGTGGGCTGGATCTCGCCGGTGATGACGCCGAAGATCGACGTCTTGCCGGCGCCATTGCGGCCGATGATCCCCCACCGCTCACCTTCGGCGACGGTGAAGGTGATGTCTTTGAGGAGTTCGGTGGCTCCGAAGGAGATACCGATATTGGAGCAGGAGAGAAGCGTCACGCGGCGAGGTATCGACAGGTTGAGTGAGGTCACGGAAAACTACACCGCGCCGCGATCCCATCAGTGGGCGCCGTCGAACGCCCCCGACGGTTGGCAGTGACCCCAAATGTGACTACGCTAATGACTATGGTCACCGTATCGAAAAGTGCGCTGAAAGCGCACATGCTCGAGTACTTCCGTCGGGTCGAGGAGACCGGCGTGCCGTTGGTCGTGACCGATCACGGCAAGCCGGTACTGCAGGTCGTGCCCTTTACCGAGAAGCGGCCGATGGCCGATGTGCTGGCGGAGTTTCGGGCCATCGGTCCGGTGCGCTTTACGGGCGATCCGAATGCGCCGACCGTCGATGAGTGGGATGACGCCTGATCGGCCGTCGCCGTCGTACGGCACGCCGGCGAAGAAGGCGGCCAAGCGGGTTCGGGAAACACCGGCGCGGCCGTTGTTGCTTGATACCGCGGTCCTGCTGTGGTGGTTGCAGGATCCGGCGCGCCTGAGCCGAGCCGCGCGCTCGGAGCTGGCCATGGCACGGCCGTCGCCGATACTGGTGAGTTCGGTGTCGTGCTGGGAAATCGGATTGAAGGCGGGGCGCGCCCTGCTCGATCTCGGCGACTCGTTTGACGGCTTCATGACCCGCATCGAGTCCATGAGCGGGTTGACCATCCTGCCGGTGGATCTGGCCATCTGGCGTGAAGTGCTCGCGCTCGACTGGGACCATCGGGATCCCGCGGATCGCATCATCGTGGCGACGGCCATGCACCATCGGGCGACGTTGGTATCATCCGATCGCGTGATTCGCGCCTTTTATCCGGAAACGGTCTGGTAGCGACGCGCGGCGCCGTTCGGCATTTCCTCTCTTTCCTCGCATGCGCACCCTGCTTCCCGTCCTCCTCGGCCTCACGCTGCTGTCGGCTTGCCGTCTCCCCGTGGGCCGGACCGCGCACGTCCCGCACAAGGCCGTGTTCATTCTGCTCGATGGCATCCCCGCCGATGTGATCGAACGGGTGGACACCCCGATGCTCGATGAGATCGCCGCGGCCGGTGGGTACGCACGCGCCTCCGTCGGCGGCCAAAAGGGTGGGCGCACCGAAACGCCGACCATCTCGGCCCCCGGCTACATGAGCCTGCTCACCGGCACGTGGGCGAACAAGCACAACGTGTGGAACAACAACAACCAGTCGCCCAACTATGCGTACTGGAACCTGTTCCGCATCGTGGAGTCGGTTGACCCGTCCCGGACAACCGCGCTCTTCTCGACGTGGCTCGACAATCGCACGGTACTCGTGGGCGAAGGGCGCCCGGGGGCGGGCGACTTCCGGCTCGACCACACCGCCGACGGGTTCGAGCGGGATACCGTGGCCTTTCCACATGATCGGGCGTCGCGATACATCCAGGCCATCGATGAACGCGTGGCCACCGACGCCGCCCAGTACATCGCGGCGAACGGGCCCGACCTGTCGTGGGTGTATCTCCAGCACACCGACGACGTGGCCCACGCGAACGGTGACAGCGAGGCGTTTCATACCGCGGTGCGTCAGGCGGATGCACGGGTGGGACGCATCTGGGCAGCCGTGAAGCAGCGCCAGGCGCTGGGCGAGCATTGGATGATCGTGGTGACGACCGATCACGGGCGCGATGCCCGCACCGGGAAAGGGCACGGCGGGCAGTCGGAGCGGGAGCGCATCACCTGGATCGTGACGAATCAGTCGCGGCTCAACGCGCGCTTCACACGCGGCACGCCGGCGATCGTGGATATCGCACCCTCGATTTTGCAGCACCTGCGCATCGCGGTGCCCGCCGCGGTGACGCGTGAGATGGATGGTGTGTCGTTCCTGCGGCGCGGAGCGCGCTGATCGTCGAGGGAACGCCCGCGGCGACCACGTTACGGGTGGGCGATCCGCGCCCGGATGTCGGCATACGCTGCCGCGATCAGCGCCGCTAGCGCGTCGTGGTGCACCGCGCCAGCGGGCCGCAGTTTGACGTGACGCATGTGCTTTCCCGTTCCTTCCAGCAATCGCGCGGGATCGGGGAGCGCCGCGCCGTGGAAGAACCCGACGTTCGCGTGCGCGGTGAAGATGTTGACGTACGCGAAGGGGGCCGCATCGACGCATGCGACGGGACAGCCATCATGCACGAGCTCGCACACGTCCGGTCCCGCGGCACGCATGCAGGCAAACCATGGATCCACGAGCGCCCGCAACGCCTTCGGCTGGCGGGCAAACCACGCCGCCACATCAGGGTCGCACGCCAGACCCGGCGAGAAGCGCAGCAATGCCGTCATGGGGCGACCTCCTGATCGAAACGATACGGTTGATGCCGTCGGCGGCCTGCAGCGCGCGATGCGCTTGCCGCGTGATGCCCGGCGGCTACTCGGAGGTCCCCTGCAACCGGCCAATACCCGCCGCGGCCAGGTCACGGAGCGGACGCAGTTCGGCCTCCGCATCCGCCAGCAGCACCACGGCCTGCCGGTAGTAACCAAGGGCGTCCGCGCGGCGACCCGCCCGTTCGGCGAGCTGGCCGCGCCGCACGAGACTGGGAGCGAGGTACACGTAGTCGAGCCGCGCGCCAAGCGGGATGGACGCGAACGCCTTTGCGGCGAGCACATCACGACCGGAGGCCACCAGTGCGTCGGCCCGCTGCCATCGCTCACGGGTGCGGGAGAAGTACGTTGACCGCCCCGCGAACTGATACGGGACGACCGGCACAAAGTCCTCGATCGCGCGCGGCGCGCTGCGTCCCGCCCGCCGACCGGATTCGGTGGACAAGCCGAGTTGCAGATCGGGGCACAGCGTTCGCACGCGGTCCAACGCGCCGCTCTCACAACGCAGCGGCGACGGCACGCGCCCGTCGGCCAGCGCGAGCTGCGCCTTCAAGTAGCCAGTGATCAGCGGCGCGGCCGGGACATCCACGCCGAGTTCGAGACTCAGCGGCAGACTGGTGGTGGCGAGCCCGGTGAGGTTGTCGAGCGCGCGCTCGGCGTCGTGCCGCCGTTCTGCGCTGACCGCCGCGAAGGGGAGCGTCGCGAAGTACGCCCGGCTCCAGGCCGCCGGGACGGCATCGAGCGGGGCCGCCAGATCGAGCTCACGCCATGCCTCCGAGAATCGGCCTCGCGATACGGCCAGATGCGCCAGCGCGAGATGCCCCTGCGCTTGCACGGTGCGCGGGTACGATGCGACCGTGAGCCGCTGGGCCAGCGGGGCCGCGGCGGACGGATCGGCCAACAACCCGGCGAGCACGCTGTGGAGATAGAAGAGCGAATAGTCGGGGAGCGAATCGAGCAGGGGCTGCACGGCCGCGATCGACGCCGTCGTGCCGATCCCGTACGCCGAGATCACACGCGACTCACCGGCGACGGCGCCGCGCGCCCCGAGGCGCTCGAGCTGTCGCAGCAGCGCGCGCAGCGCCGGCGCATTCCGGGCCCGCGCCTCGATGCGGAAGCCATGCACGATCGCTTCGAAGTTGCTGCTGTCGAGCGCGATCACGGTGCGCCACGCATCGGTGGCGTCGTCCATCGACGGCCCGAGGACCGCGGCGCCGTGAAAGAGCACCTCGGCCAGCTGGAACCACGCGTCGCGGTCGAAGCGGTCGCGGGTGGCGAGCTCGCGGAACGTCGCCTCCGCACGCACCCCGTCGCCGTCACGCCATCGGGCATACCCGGTGTACAGCTCGCGGTCGCGGCTGGTGAGGGTCGCGGCGGGCTTGAGCGCCTCCACGATGGCGCTGTCTGCATCCTGCGTGCGCTGTGTGTACTCGGCGGCGATGGCGCGCCGGTACCACGCCTCCGAGAAGCGCGCATCGAGGACGGTCGCGTCACGGAACGCCTTCCATGCGCCATCAAAGTCTCCCCGACGCAACAGCATCTCACCGTCGAGGTACTTGCGCAGCGTACCAGGCACCGCGGTCCCACGCAGCCCAGCGGCGCGTGTGCTCTCCCCCAACTCCGGATAGAGCGCCGCCGTGAGTTCGCGCGCGAGCCGGTCGGCCACCACGAGCACGGAGTCCCGGGATCCCGTAACCGACAGGTGCACCGGACTCGTGGTATTCAGGTCGAGATCGACGCGCAGCTGACTCGTGGCGAGGTCCAGCGAACCATTGACGACGATGTCCGGCGCGACCCGATCGCCATCGTGCTGATGTGCGGCCGCCCGGTGGACGAGCGTGACACCGTTCGCCCCCTGTGCCCCGCTCACGAGGGCATCGGCCAACACCGTCGCCAGCGCCCGCGCGCCGACGGTATCGCCGTGGAGCGCGAAGGGTTCGATGATCACATCCCGCGGGCGCGACGCCGCAGTGCGCGAGGGCTCGACGCCGGGCTGGGTGCCGGAGCGGCGTACCGCTTCGGCGGCCAACCCCACCACACCAGCCACCAGTGCGACCGCCAACGTACCACGACGCCAGCGCGGGGTACCGGCACGACGGGGCGCGGCCACGGAGCGTGGAGGGTCCGCAGCCACGGCGGGATCCGGTGGCGCTGGTGGCGGCTCAACGACACCGCCGTAGACGGGAACTGCCTCACGTGGCGAGACGGCCGGGCGGGCGACGAGACTCTGCGCGAGGCGTGCCAGCACCACCGGATCGGGCTCGACCTCCAACTCCGTACGCATCCGCCGCTCCCACGCGGCGGCGGCCGTCCGGGCGGCCGCTGTATCACCGGCACTGGTCACCGCCTGCACGTACGCGAGCAACGCGCTGCTGTCGAAGGGGAACAGCGCCAACACACGCTCGCGGCTACTCCGGGCGGCCGGCCAGTCGCCCCGCGCTTCGTCGGCGTCAGCGCGTTGCTCGAGGGCGGTCCGGAAGCGCTGCGCCGTGTCGAGGCGCACCGCGTCCACCCACCGTTCGAATTCCGCCGCGCCCTTGATGTACAGCCCTTCCACGAAGGCCCCGCGGTAGAGCGCCGTGGCGCGGGACACATCGCCGGCCGCCAGCGCCGACCGGAACTGCACCAGATCAGTGGGAAGCGCGTCGGGATTGAACGTCAGGTTGGTCGCGCTCGCGCGAATGACGTCGTCGCCCAGTTCCCGCTTGAGCACATAGAGGGCCTGCGTGAGCAGCCGACGGGCGCCGGCAATGTCTTGCTCAGGCCAGAGAATCCCCACCACCCGCTCGCGCGCGACAGGCGATGGAAACGCCTCCGCGAGCACGGCGAGGAGCGCGAGGCGTCGCGGCTGCGCGGCGCCGGTGGGCACCGCGGCGGGGGTGTCCACGGTGGACGACACGGAGCGCGCAGCGGTGATGGCCGCGACGCCGAGTAGATGCAGTTCGAATGCGGACGGCGTAGCGCGCCGATCACCGGACTCAGACATTTCCGATAATAGCGTGCGACACACGCCGACGCGCGGGGGCGACGACGGGACAAACACGCACGGACATAACGGTTCGCACAACGCGAGTTCCACGTCCGGGAACGGCGTGGCGCGACGCCTGACGGCGTTACGCCGCGCGACACCGACAGTGTGTGGTTGATGGCGGGTGTTATCCCGTCACCCAAAAAATTCCCGTACCGGAATCCACTCGAACTGATCTCGATTGTGTAGTTCCCCGCCGCCGCTCAACCCGCTCTGCGACCGAGAGTCAACGTCGCCCCACCCGGGAGTTTTCCCACCGTCAATCGGCGGCATGCGATGATTACGCATCCAGTCGCGTCCACCGTTGCCTGCCGCGCCCGGGTGCGGTGGAGGGTGACCGGCGGGAGGCTTACCGGTCCACCACCGCGACGCCGCTCACTACCTCTCCCTCGGAATCACGGGCACTGAACGCGAGCGTCAAGCGATTGCCAACCAAGGTGGCCGTGCCCACGTTGACCAAATTCTCGCCGACCTTGGGCACTACGAAGAAGCTGATCGTGTTCCCGGACACGGTATACGTTCCGCCGCCGGCGGCGCCCTCGTCGAACGTTTGGGTGTTCTTGAGATTCCGGCCAGTCGCCGACACGCTGAAGCCGAAGGTGTAATCCGCAGTGAGCGTGAGGCCCCCGCCCGCCGTGTTGATCACGTACGTCGAGTCTCTGTACGTCTCGCCGGGAATCGCCCTGCCGTTGAGGGTCTTGAGCGTGTAGGTCCCCGTGACGTCCAGCAACACTTTGAGAATCTGCACCGAGCTGCCCTCCTCAAGCCGTGCGGTGATCGCGGTGGTCCCCACCGCCACACCCGAGACGACTCCGCAGCAGTTGATCACCGTGGCAATCGACGGATCTGCCGACGTCCACGCGGGTCGTCGGCCAACGAGCAGGGAGTCGGAGAGCACATCGCCGGAGGAATCGCGAGCGGTCCACGACACGGTGTTGACGCCACGCACGCGAACGGAGTCCGTGATCGGGGAGACCGCCAGCGACCTCACCGTGTAGCGGGCGGGCCGGAGAAGCCCCGTCAGCGGCCGCTGCTGATCGGGCAGGTTCGGAATGATGAGCCGCACGTTGAAGCTGAGGTTAAGGTCATCACCCTGCGGTGGATTGAGGAAGGTGACGAGCCAGATACTGTCGCCCGACGCCGTCGAGGTGACGACGCTCGGCGCGATGCTGCCCACGCGCAGATACGTGCCCGGTACCTTCTTCCGCACGAGCGTGCGCGGTGAGGCCGGTAGCGCGAGCAGCGGAAAGTCCAGCGACGGAAAGCGCGTACGCAGTGCGTTCCACTTCGCGGCGGCGCTGTTGAACTCCGTGACGATTGCCGCGACGAACGGCGGGCCGTTGGCATCGGCGGCGGAGAGGGAGCTGATGTCTGCGTATACCGCGATCGGCTTGGCCACGCCGACAATGAAATCCTGTGGTGCGATGGCAGTCGACGATTTTGTGCTGCTGGTTGCTGACTGGAACTGCTGCGGCTCGACGCCCGCGGCGACGAGTACTGCGTTTACCGACGCCTTGGCCGCTTCACTGAGCTTCGTCAGGACGTCGGTTACGCACCAGCCGGCACCGAGGACGGCGCCGAGCGCTGCACCGACCTTGATCCCCGCCACAACGCCCGGGGATGCAGCGGCGCCGCCCAGCCACCACGTGGTGACGCCGGCGGTGACTCCGAAGATGACACCGCCCAGAGTGGCCGTCACGCCGGCACTGCCGATCACCTTCGCACTGCAGAGACCGATCTCGATCGCCAATGCACGCGTGGCGAGTCGCGCGTCCTCCAGCGCGGTGCACGTCGCGAACGAAGCGACCGCATCGCAGACTCCCGCCTGCACCGCCGCCGCGCGCAGCGCGACCGGCGCCGACGCGTCGAGGCCCACGGCCGCCAATTCGGCCGCGATCACCCGGATCGCGCCGGACTTCTCGTCGGCGGAGAGGGAATTGAACTGACTGCGCGCACTCGCCACGCTCGCGCGGCCGTTGGTGATGTAGCGTCGCACGCCGGCGGTATCGAGCGAATTGAGGTCGCCGCTGACGAGCGATCGTTCGAGCGCCGTGAAGCGCACGCCAAGGCGGTCGAAAAGAGTAGTGGCGGTGGCGGAGGGATCAGCGATCACGAGTGGAGCGCGCACCGTCAACTGCCCGACATAGGTGCGGCCTGCGATGACAAATCGGACATCCTGCCGACCTGCCGCCGCCATCGGTACGTAGCCGGCAAGTGTGGTGTCGGTCAGCCGGATGGCACGAAATTCCGTGGTGCCGATGAGGCCGGTGACGGAATCTGGAAGCGCGCCCGTCGGACCCTCTGGCTGCAGCGTGATGATCTCGCTTGGCCGGGCGCTGTCGGCACCGACGACGAGCTTACCACTGACAAGTGCTGCAATCACGGTCACACTCGCGCCACCCGACTTCCCGTCCACCGACGCCGTGATCGTCACCGGGCCTGCGCTGAGCCCCGTGACCGTCCCGCTCGACGACACCGTCGCCACGGCCACGTTGCCCGACGTCCACTGCACCGTCTTCCCGGCGAGTTCGTTCCCGCTCGCGTCGCGGACCGTCGCCGTGAGTGCGACCGTCGCACCGACGGTGACGGACGCCGAGGCCGGAGAGACCGCCACCGACGCCACCACACTGACCGATGGTGGGGTGGGCGGGGTCGTGGGCGTTCCCGTCGCGCTCTCACCGCCACCGCAGGCCGCGAAGAGCACGAAGGCACCACACAGTGCATAGCGTCGCCATGCGGGGCGCACACCTGCGGGGCGCACACCTGCGGGGCGCACACCTGCGGGGCGCACACCTGCATCATCGTTGGGCGTTCGCTTTCTGGAATACGGCATGCAGCTCCGAATACACAAGTGAAAGTCACGCGACAGGGCACTCGCAGACGCGTGCGTCATCCGATGGTACCGTGCACCCCTCAACCCGCGCTGCTACGGGGAGTCAACTGCGCCGCAACGACTCGTTTTTCCACCGCCAATGCACGCACACGCCGGCGGAGCACGGTCGCGCGCCGGCGCTATGGCGCCGATACTCCGACGCATGACCCCCGTCATTTTTCCGGCCGCACACCGCCCACGCCGCACCACCGACCGCACCGGCGCCCGACTCGGGACCGCCCTGCTCGCGTACCTCACCGCGGTCACGCTGGTCGTCACGCTGGCCCCGTTTGCGTTCACGTGGGACATCACCCACGGCCTCGACCTCGCCGTCAGGCCGTGGGACGTGGCGATGCACGGGTTGAGGCTCGCGCCCCTCGGGTTCCTGTATCAGCTCTCCCGCCCGCGGGGAGCCGGGGTCCGCTGGGGGTGGGTAACGTGGGGGGCCGCGGGGCTCGGCATCCTGATCGAGACGCTGCAGTGCCTCGAGCCGTCGCGGCACGCGTCCCCCGTCGACGTGGTGTCGGGGACGCTGGGCGCGGTGCTGGGCGCCGCCAGCTTCCGGCGCCTGAGCGCGTCACGCGAGAGCGAACGCACGGTGCGCACGCTCGCGGTCGAGCTCCCGGTGATGGGGTTGGCCTATCTGCTCGTCCCGCTAGCGTGGCTCATCGGCCTCGCGAGTGCCGGCACCGCCCGGGCGTGGCTGGTCCTGCCGGTCGGCGCCGCGGCCGCGCTCATCCTCGGCACCGTCCACGGCGCCGTATTGGCCGACCGGGCGCGCCGCACCATGCCCTGGCTCTGGGCCACCTGCCTCGTCTGGTGCGCCGTCGTGCTCATTCCGGGCACCGTGCGCGATCCGCGGCTGATCGCCACGTCCACCGTACTCATGGTTTTCATTTCACATATACGCGCCAGCATCGCGTCACGATACGGTGAGCATCACACGACTCGGCGTTTTGAGCGGCCCACGCTGGTGGCTATTGCCCCGATCGTGCTGCTCTATTTGATCGGGGCGGCCGGCTGGCCGTGGCACGACATCGGGTGGCCATGGCCCGGGGTGGCAGGGCTGCTCCCCGCAGAATCGCTCTCCACGGCGCAGATCTTTCGTCCCCTGGAGCAGCTCGCCGCGTTCACGCTGGTGGGGTACGGGCTCGCCGAATGGGATGGACGCGTCGTGGAGGACACGGGGGCGTTGGCCGTGCGGGTAGCGGGGCGGGCGGGGCTGCTGGCTGTCCTACTGGCCGTGGCCACCGCATTCCTGAACGGCCGCCCCGCGAGTGTGCTCCTCGCCGTACTCAGTACGGCGGCAGCAGCGGTGGGTGGTCGCCTGTACACCCTGCAGCGCGACCACGTCCGCGCCCTGATCCGCCGGAGCATCCGCACGATGCCCGCAGCGGCCGCGGCGACCGGCATTGCTGCGCAGAGTGGACCGGTAGGCAACGGACCGGTGGTCAGCGGACCCGCGAGCCGTCCCATCGCGCGCCCGGTCAGTCCGTTCCGCTGAGCCGCGGCACCGGCAGGCACAGTCCGGGCGCCTGCTGACCGCGTGGTGTCTGGCCATGGTGTCTGGCGGGTAGTAAGTATCACGCACACCGACGCCATGAGGGATGCTTCACAATGGACTTACCCCGATAAAGTGGACGCGTAATTGAAAGGAACTACGCGGCCTTCAGT
>CANJOX010000067.1 GCA_947475795.1 Gemmatimonadota bacterium | reverse complement strand
GGCCGCTTCGGAGGACAGCAATGAGCACGATGCAGCAGCCGGATGTCATGGTGGTTCTCACGTCCACGGCCGCGACGGAAGTCCGCAAGTTCATGGAAGCGGAAGGCGTGACGCCCGAACAGGGCGGCCTGCGCGTGTCCGTGATGCCGGGGGGATGCAGCGGCTTCAAGTACGGGCTGGTGATCGAGGACAAGCATGCGGAGGACGACACCGTCTTCGAACTCGAGGGGATCAAGCTGTTTGTCGATCCGTTCTCGGCGCAGTACCTGAGCGGCACGACGATCGACTACGTCACGTCGATGCAGGGATCCGGCTTTACCTTCAAGAATCCGAACTCAACCGGCGGTTGCGGTTGCGGCAGTTCTTTCTCGGCCTGATCCAACACCCCGACACTACTCGTCATGACCATGGCCCCCGGTTTCCCGGAGGCCACTGATGGAACACAGGCCCGCGCGCTCGACATGAGCGGCGGGCCTGTGCGCGTCGGTGCCTCCCTCTTCGTCCACGCCGATGTGTCCGGCACCGTGCGCGAGCGGATCCGCACGATCATCATCGACGAGCATGCCGACATGGCGCGCATCGTCGCCGGCCGCATCGCGACCTTGATGCGCGAGCGTGCGGCGGCGGGACGCCCGATCGTGCTCGGCTTGGCCACGGGCTCGACCCCGATCGGCGTATACCGCGAACTCATCCGCCTGCACCGCGAGGAGGGACTGAGCTTCCGGCACGTGATCTCGTTCAATCTGGACGAGTACTACCCGATGCGCCCGGACAGCATTCATTCGTATCACCGTTTCATGTGGGAGAATCTGTTCTCCCACGTGGACATCGATGCGGCGAACGTCCACATCCCGGACGGGGCCCTCGAGCGCGCCGAGATCGACGCCGCGTGCACCCACTACGAGGCCGCCATCGCGGCGGCCGGCGGCGTGGACTTCCAGCTGCTCGGCATCGGTAAGACGGGGCACATCGGCTTCAACGAGCCGGGCTCCGGCGAGCAGAGCCGCACGCGGGTGGTCCATCTCGACTCTGTCACGCGTCGCGATGCCGCCGCCGATTTCTTCGGCGAAGAGAACGTACCGCGCGAAGCGATCACGATGGGTATCGCCACCATCCTGCAGGCGCGTGAGATCGCGATTCTGGCCACCGGCGAGCACAAGTCCGGCATCGTGCGCCGCGCGGTTGAAGGCGAGATCGATCGCGCGGTGGCCGCTACGTTCCTGCAGCGGCACCCGAACACAACGTTCTACGTGGACCATGCCGCGGCCGTCGATCTGACACGCGTGGCGACACCATGGCTGATCGACGAGGTGCACTGGGACGATGCCCTCGCCGTGCGCGCCGTGACGTGGCTGGCGGGCCGGTGCGAGAAGGCGATTCTCAAGCTCACTCAGCATGACTACGCGGAGAACGCCCTGTCGTCGCTGGTGGCGCGCCACGGTTCACCGGGCGCCGTGAACGGGCTGGTGTTCAACGTGCTGGGGGCGAAGATTCGCGGCAAGAGCAAGCTGCCCCGCGGCATGACGACGCTGTGCTTCTCGCCGCATCCCGATGACGACGTCATCTCGATGGGCGGCATTCTCCGCAAGTTCGTGGAGAACGACAACCGGATGACCGTGGCATACATGACGAGCGGTAACATCGCGGTGTTCGACCATGATGTGCGGCGGTACATGGATTTTCTCGTGCGTCTGGCCCACGAGCACATGGGCGACAGCACGGCAGTGCGCGAACTCGCCGCCACCGTGCATGCCTTTCTCGATGCGAAGCGCGCCGGTCAGGTCGACATCGCCGAGGTGCAGGACATCAAACGCATCATCCGCGAGTCGGAAGCAGTGAGCGGCATTGAAGTGATGGGGCTGAGCCGCGCGCACGCGCGCTTCCTCAACCTGCCGTTCTACCAAACAGGCAAGGTGCGGAAGGACCCCATCGGCCCGGCGGACGTGGCGATCGTGGCTGATCTGCTGCGCGAGGTGCAGCCCGAGATCATCTTCGTGGCCGGCGACCTGTCGGATCCGCACGGTACCCATCGCATGTGCAAGGAAGCGATCGACAGCGCGCTACACGAGGTGTACGACGGCCCGGGCGCGCCCGTACGCCCGCAGGTGTGGCTCTACCGTGGCGCCTGGCAGGAGTGGCCGATCACCGAAGCGACCGTGCTGGTACCGCTGTCGCAGGAAGAACTCACGCTCAAGATCCAGGCGATCTTCAAGCATCAGTCGCAGAAGGATTCGGCGCCGTTTCCAGGACAGGACGCCCGCGAGTTCTGGCAGCGCGTCGAGCAGCGGAACAAGGCGACGTCCGCCCAGTTGGATCACCTCGGCTTGGCCGAGTACTTCGCCATGGAGGCGTATGTCATCGCGTAGCGCCGGTGTGACCCCGTGATCGGCCGGTTCAATCTTCTCGACCTGTTCGTGTTGCTGCTCTATCTCGGCGGCACCACGGCGTTGGGGATGTGGATCGGGCGGACCCAGCGCTCCACGAGTGATTACTTCGTGGCCGAGCGCGCGATTCCGTGGTGGGCGGTCCTCTTTTCCATCGTGGCCAGCGAGACCTCGGCGCTCACCTTTATCAGTATTCCCGGTCTAGCCTACACGGGCAATCTCGGGTTCTTGGAGGTGGTGGCCGGCTACATTGTCGGCCGCATCGTCGTCGCGTACACGCTCCTGCCCCGGTACTTCGCGGGGAATCTCGTGACGGCCTATGCGTTGCTCGAGACGCGGTTCGGCCTCGGCACTCGACGCTTCACGTCGATCGTGTTTATGATCACGCGCGCGATGGCGGATGCTGTCCGTGTCTTTGCGACGGCCATTCCGGTGGCCTTGATCATCGGGCCGGTCGTCCCCAAGGAGTACGCGATGCCGGCAGCGATCGTGGTGCTCGGTGTCCTCACGGTGATCTACACGTACCGAGGTGGCATGAAGGCGGTGGTGTGGACGGAACTACTGCAGGCGAGCATCTACCTGATGGGTGGCATTTCCGCGATTGTGTTGATCGGCCAGGCGGTGGACGGCGGCTGGACGACTATTCTGGCGCGTGCCGGCGAGGCGGGCAAACTCCAGGGAATCGACTGGTATGCCGGCTTCGACCGCCCGCACACGATGTTTGCGGGCGTCATCGGCGGTGCATTCCTGGCGATGGCCTCGCACGGCACCGATCAGATCATCGTGCAGCGTTTGCTGTCGAGTCGTTCGTTGAAACAGGCACAAGTGGCGATCATCGGCAGTGGATTTGCCGTGTTTGCACAGATGACGCTGTTCCTCATGGTCGGGCTTGGCTTGTGGGTCGTGTATGGCGGACAGAGTTTCGCGACGGCCGATCAGATTTTTCCGACATTCATCATTGAGCGGATGCCCCACGGTTTGATCGGGCTCATTGTCGCCGCGATCATCGCCGCCACGATGAGTACGCACTCGGGCGCCATCAACGCATTGGCCGCGTCATCGGTCTACGACATTTATCTCCCGTTCACCGGCCGTTCGGCGGACGATCCCCGCACGCTGCGGGTGAGTAAGTTGTTCGCCCTGGCGTGGGGGATCGCGCTCACCGCGGGCGCGCTGATGTTCAAGGAGCAGGGTACGCCGGTCGTCGTGATCGCGCTGTCGATTGCCTCGTTTACGCAGGGCGGCCTGCTGGGTGGGTTCTTTCTCGGTCTCTTCTGGTCGCGCGCCGTTCAGCGCGACGCGATTCTCGGCATGAGCGTCGGCATCAGTTGCATGGCGTTCATCGTGTTCGCGAAACAGATCGTGGCAGCGTATCCGTCGATGGAACCGGCCCTCCACGGTGTGGCGTCGATCGCCTGGCCATGGTACGTGCTGATCGGACTCTCGATCACCTTTGTGACGGGCGTGTTGTCCTCATTCACTCATGCGGCGCCAAGCGCGCCGCGCACCGTTCAGGGGAATCGTTCATGAGTGCCGGACCTCTCGACCCGACTCCACTCGTTGTCGGTGTAGACGGCGGAGGAAGCCGTACCCGTGTTGTGCTCGCCGATGCCGCCGGCAGCATCCTCGGGCGTGTGGAGGGTGCGGCCAGCGCGTTGCATCCCGGTCAGGAAGGGCTTGCCGCGGACATCATCAAGGCGCTGATCAGCGATGTGTTGGCGCAGGCCGACCGGTCGGAGACACGCCCGGCGGTGTGCGTGGTGGGCGTGGCCGGTGCGGGCCAGGAGCGCGCCGCGCAGGCGCTCTGGTCGGCTCTGGCATCCCGACGGGTGGCGGATGATGTCTCGGTGCAGGCTGACGCCACGATTGCGATGGACGACGCCTTCGGCGACTCGGCTGGGGTGCTCCTGATTTCCGGGACCGGTTCGGTGGCGTATTCGCGTGCCCCCGACGGGCGACTGGAGCGGTGCGGCGGGTGGGGACCGAACATCGGTGACGAAGGCAGTGCGGCGTGGCTTGGTCGCCGTGCGCTGAGTGTCATCACGGCGGCGCACGACGGCCGCGAACCCGACACGGCGCTGACCGGTGCCGTGCTGACCGCCCTCGAGCTGGAATCGTTGGACGACCTCATTCCGTGGGCCGCCGAGGCGACTCCCGGTGCGTTTGCCACCCTCGCCCCCGTGATCACAAAGGTCGCGGCGACCGGGGACCTGCGGGCGAATGCGCTCGTCAGCTTTTGCGTGGAAGAGCTCGCGCTGCATGTCCGGACGCTCGCGCGACGGTGCTTTATGGACGAGCGCGCCGCCGTGCCGGTGGCCTTCGCGGGTGGCCTGCTGTCCAGAGGATCTCTGGTGCGCAAGCGCCTCGAGCAGCGCCTGAAGAGTGCGGTACCGGGGGCGACGGTACGGTCCGAGGAAGTGGACGCGGCACGCGGTGCGATCCGTCGCGCCCGCCGACTACTGGGCGTCGAGGTCTAGCGCGCCTGTTCGGGCACGGGGACGCGGTGCCCGACGTCCATGCGCTCGTCGCTGGTGAGCGTGAAGGCGTGCCGGTGTCGCCAGAGCACCGCCGCGCTCACGAGCACACCACCCAACGAGGCGCCGCCGATCCAGGGTGGCGCCTCGTTCCGTAGGACGAACAGCACGGCGGCGACGCCGAGCGCGCCGAGACGGGCCTGTTCCGTCGTGAACGCCCAGCGTCGTCCCTCGAGCACGCCGCCGACATTCGTGAGCGACAGCGCCACGTAGAAGATTCCGGCGGAGAGTGAACTCGTGGGGAGCACATCGGCCGAGTGAAGCAGCCAGAGGGCTGGCGGGACCGTGAGGACGAACTGGACGAGCGCGTACCCAGACAGGGCCGCGGGGACACCGGGATCGTACTTCAGGAATTCGCGTGGTGAGACGGGGGGCGCGACCAGAGGACCGCCGTCGGCCGCCGACCGCCAGCCGGGTGACCCGAACACGCACGACCAGCGATCACGCCAGGTACGCGCGGCACGCACGTTGCGCACAATCGTGACGTACTGATGGATCTGCGCCCACACCGGATTCCAGCTGTGCAGCGGGGTCGTGAGCCCGTACACAGGCTCGGCGACCTCCTCGGTGAAGGTCCCGAACCAGCGATCCCAGACGATGAAGACACCGGCGTAATTGCGATCCTGGTACTCCGGATTGACGCCGTGGTGCACGCGATGATGCGACGGCGTGTTCAGCACCGCTTCGGCCCAAGCCGGCAGGCGCGCAATGACGCGCGTGTGGATCCAGAACTGGTAGATCAGGTTGAGGGCGTAGCAGACCACAAACTGCTGCCACGTCATGCCAAGGAGGGCGAGCGGCGCGTAAAACACCCACGAGAGCACACCGCCGACGGCGCTCTGCCGGAGCGCGACCGCGAGGTTGTATTCCTCGCTGGAGTGATGCACGACGTGACCGGCCCAGAAAAGGTTGACCTCGTGCGAGACACGATGGAACCAGTAATACGCGAAGTCCACGCACACGAACGCCGCAGACCATCCGATGATCGACGTCGCATCGAGGTGCCACTGCCCACCCCGCCGATACGCCATGTCGCCATCGGGCCAGCCCGGCACGAGCCCGCTGAGCTGAATGCGGGCGTGCTGGAATAGCCAGGCAAAGACACCGATCAGGAGCAGCTTGGTGAAGATGCCGGCGATCTGGCTGAGCGTCCCCGCGGCGAGATCACTGAGGGAATCATTCAGTCGATAGAACGAACGGCGGCCGAGCTGCGTGACGAGCAGCTCGACCGCAATCAAAACAAAAAACAGCGGAATACTGGCCTGAATAATCCCCATCCGCGGAGTCCGTCAGGCCGTCACGGTCTCCGTCTCCGGGATGACGAGTTCGCCCTCCCACCGGGCCATGACCGCGGTGGCCAGGCAGTTGCCCAGCAGGTTTACGGACGTACGCGCCATGTCCATGATGGCATCGACGCCAAGAATGAGGGCGATGCCTTCGAGCGGCAGATTGAATTGGGCGAGGGCGCCGGACAGGATGACCAGCGAGGCACGCGGCACGGCCGCGACCCCCTTCGACGTGAGCATGAGCGTGAGCATCATGAGCAGCTGGGTACTGAGCGGCATATCGATGCCAGCGGCCTGCGCCACGAAGACCGACGCGATGGCGAGATACAGCGTGCTGCCGTCAAGATTGAAGGAGTATCCCGTGGGCAAGACAAAGGACACGATCCGGCGCGGCACGCCGAACTTTTCCATGGCCTGCATGGCCTGCGGAAAGGCCGCTTCACTCGAGGCGGTGGAGAAGGCGATGAGCCACGGTTCCTTGACGGTACGCCAGAACCGCATGATCGGAATGCGCGCGATCATGGCGACCGGCACGAGCACGAGCAGGACGAAGACAATCAGCGACACGTAGAGCGTGCCGACCAGCTTGCCGAGACTCAGCAGAACGCCGAGGCCGCTTTTCCCGACCGTCACACCGATGGCGGCGCCGATCCCGATGGGGGCGTAGGCCATGACGATACCGACAAACTTGAACATGATCTCGCTGAGCGACTGCAGCCAGTCGAGCATGAACTTCTTGGACGGTCCTTCGACGCGGGCGAGGGCGACGGCAAAGATGATCGCGAAGAACACGATTTGCAGGACTTCGTTCTGTGCCGCGGCCTCGAAGAAGCTCTGCGGGACCGTGTGCTCGAGCACGGAGGCAAACGTCGGCGTTTTGGCCGCCAGCTGCTTGAACTCCTCACCAGCCGCCGCACCCGTGTCGATCGACAACCCGACGCCCGGCTTCACGTAGTTCACGGCAATGAGACCGATCGCCAGCGCCGCCGTGGTGACGACTTCGAAGTAGATAATGGAGCGGAGGGCGAGCTTCCCCACCTTCTTCATGTCGTCGCCATGCCCCGCGATGCCGACCACGAGCGTGCTGAACAGCAGCGGCACGATCAGCGACTTGATCATGCGCAGGAAGATGTTCGCGAACGGCTTGAGATTCGGCGCGAAGTCGGGCGCGAGCCAGCCGATGAGGATACCGACGATCATCGAAATGATGATCCACTGCGAGAATCCGATACCGAGGAATCCCTTGCTCGATGCCGCCGGAGACGTGCTGGAGGACTGGTGGGCCATGATGCGGATGGGTGATTTCGGGGGGCGACGTGGGACAGGCGACAACGACGAGTGCTACGGGGTGGATTCCGGTGCGCGGTTCCGACGCAGGACCGAATGCCGATAGCCGTATGCGAAGTAGAGCGTGAGGCCGATCAGCATCCAGATCCCGAAGGCTTTCCACGCGCTCGAGGGCAGCCCTTGCATGACGAACACGCAGGCTCCCGCACCGATCAACGTGACGGCCCAGACGAAGGGGACCCGGAAGGGGCGGTGCCGATCGGGTTCACGAATGCGGAGCACGAGCACCCCGAGGCACACCACGGCAAAGGCCGCGAGGGTTCCGATATTCGTCAGGTCGTAGGTGGCTGCATCGTCGGCGACCAACGCCCCGAGGGCGACGGCCACCCCAGTGATAATCGTGGTCACGTGCGGCGTGCGGGTTTTCGGATGGAGCTTCGCGGCAAACGGCGGCAACAGACCGTCGCGGGCCATCGCATAAAAGATGCGTGGCTGGCCGTACTGAAACACGAGCAACACGGCGGACATCGACACCACCGCACCGGCCGCCACGATCCAGCTGGCCGTATCGAGGCCGGCGATCGAGAGGGCCTTTGCGAGTGGGTCACTGCTCCGCAGCTGTTCGTACGGCACGAGGCCCGTCGCGACGAATCCGACGATCACGTAGATGAGCGTGCAGACAGCGAGTCCGCCCAGAATCCCGATGGGCAGATTCTTCTGCGGGTTCTTCGTTTCCTCGGCCGCCGTGGAAATCGCGTCGAAGCCGATGTACGCGAAAAACACAATCGCGGCCCCTTGATGGATACCGCGGAATCCGTTCGGCGCGAACGGCTTGTAGTTGGCGGGATCGATGTGCGTTGCGCCGACCACGACAAAGAGCGCGAGCACGAGGAGCTTGATCACCACCATGATGTTGTTCGCCCGCGCGCTTTCCTTGACGCCCTGCAGCAACAGCACGGTGATGGCCGCGACAATGCCGAAGGCGGGGAGATTGACGAGAATGGGGATCGGACCGAGATGTGGCGCCGTGTCCAACAGGGCGCGCACGGCGGGATCGCCGCTCGCCTTCACGTTCCAGTAGCCGTGCGTGAGCCATCCGGGGAGATCGATGCCGAAGCCTGACAGCAGCGAGTTGAAGTAGCCGGCCCAGCCAATGGCCACGGCGACATTCCCAACGGCGTACTCGAGGATCAGTGCCCAACCGACGATCCACGCCACGATTTCACCGAGCGTAGCATACGAGTAGGCATACGCGCTGCCGGCCTGAGGGATCATGGCGGCGAGTTCTGCGTAGCAGAGCGCGGCCAGACCACACACGGCACCGAGCAACACGAAGGACAGCACGAGCGCCGGTCCGGCGCCGTAGCGGACAATCGTCCCGTCGGCGAGCGTCTCGCCGGCCGCTGCGGTTCCGAGCGAAGAGAAGATGCCGGCACCGATAACGGCACCGATGGCGAGCATGACGAGATCGCCGGCGCCGAGCGTGCGGCGCATTCCATGTCCGCCGTCGTCAGCGGCAGCGATCGGCTTGCGATCAAACAGCCCCATGGGCCCTCGGATCGGGGGGATGCGCGTGCCGTGCAGGGAGGGGGGGACGACGCGCGCGGGTGTACCGTGGGCGCAAGCTACAGTGACGTCACGCGTACAGCGAGCCTACAGTGAATACGTAATCTCGGCTTTGCCGCGGACCGGCACCCCCTGCGCATTGACTGCGGGACGGAAACGGATGGCGACGAGCGCCTCACGCAGCTTCCGATTGTAGGCGCCGTCACGGGTGGGGGTGAACTGGAGATCGAGCACCTTCCCCGTGGAGTCGACTTCGAAGATTACAACGACGGTACCTTTGGCCTTGTTCGGCACGGGGAGCGGCGGCAAGAACAGCTCCGTGGGGGCGGGCGGGTAGACGGTGCCGGGCCCACCACCCGTTCCCGGCCCGACGCTCGTGCCCTTGCCCGTGCCCACACCGGAGCCGACCCCGCCGCCCGTGCCAGAACCAGCACCGGCGCTCCCGTCGGACCCGGCGCCGCCACCGGTGCCGGTGGTGGCGGCTTTGGCGTCGGCCGTTTCGGTGGCGGCCGGTTGCGCGGGTGCGGCGGGCTGGGGTTGTGGCTTGACTGGCGGCGGCGGCGGCGGTGGCGGAACGACCGGTTTCACGAGGGGTGGCTGCACCACCGGCGTGGGCGGCGGCGCCGGCGTCATGCGCACGAACTGCAACCGCTCGTTCTTGGCCGCCCCTCCCGTGCCACGGCGTCCACCACCACCACCACCGGCCGGACCGGCGCCGCCGGCGCCCAGCACCTCTCGCAACATCTCCGGCGACGTGAAGGGGACGATGAGCAGGAGGATGATCAGCAGGTGGATCCCGACGCTGATCAGCAGACTGCGGACGCGACGCGTGTTACCGACCGGTACGCCGATCGGAGGCCGGTAGCGGGGGCGCTCCGGTGGCGGCAGGTCGGCGGAATCAGAGGGCGGCGGCGTTGTCGTCATGGAAACCCGGAAAGTGAGACCGATATAACGTAGCACGGCGGACGAGCCCTATGGGGTTCGCCCGCCGTGTACACGACGTGGATCTCTGGTCCTGTCCGCAGTGGACAGGATCAGGTCACTTCGGCGGAACGCCGATGACCTTTACCCCGGCACCACGCGCCTGATCCATAGCCCAGATCACGCTGGAGTACTTCACCGTGGTGTCGCCCTTGATGAAGATGATCTTCTCGGGGCGGGGATCATAGATCGACTTCAGCTTCTCCAACAGCGCCGCGCGCTCGATCGGCTCCTTGTTCACCGCGAACTTGTCGTCCGGGAGCACTTCAAGCACGATCTGGTCCGGATTGACCTGCGTCGATGCGGGCTGCGGCGTGGGATCAGGCAGCTGCGTATCGATCGCCTTGCGGCTCATCGGGATGATCATCATGAAGATGATGAGCAGCACGAGGAGCACGTCAATCATCGGCGTGACGTTCATGTCGTTGTTCAGATTCGAACCACCGCTGGGTGCAGACATTCCCATGGTCAGCTCCCAGGTCTGATACGGTCGCTCTCGACGAGCGATTCCGTATTCGGTGTCTGATCCGTGATGAGCGCCGCGACGCGGACACCGGAGCGCGAGAGGCGATCCAGTGCATCGACCACCTTCACGTAGACGAGGTCCTTATGGGCCTTGACGTACATGATGTAGTCTTCGCGCTCCTTCAGGTAGATCTCGCCAACGAGGGCTTCGAGGTCCTCGTTGCGGATCGGCTTCTTGTTGAGATAGTACCGACCCTGATCGTCGATGCCGAGCACCTGATCACCATCTTCTTCCGGGTGGGGCTTGAGGTTCTGCCCTTCCGGCGGGACCGCAGTGAAGCCCGCGTTGATCTGCGGGATCGTGATCATGAAGATGATGAGCAGTACAAGCATCACGTCGATCATGGGGGTCACGTTGGGTTCGGCCTTTACGCCGCCCCCGCTGCTGACACTCATTCCCATCGCGCGACTCCTGGCGTTGAGCCTTCCGGTGCGGCACCCCGTACGGAGCGCCGCCCGAAGGACCGATCGTGATTACTGCGAGATGGACTGCTGACCGGCGGTGTTGAACTCACGCGTGAAGCGCGACCGACCGAACTCACCCGAGACACCCTTGATGAGGTAGTCGATCATTTCCTTCGACGTGTAGGTCATTTCGGCCGTGAGGTTGTCAATCTTCGTCTGGAAGAAGTTGAACGCCCACACGGCGGGAATGGCGACGCCGATACCGATGGCGGTCGTGATGAGGGCTTCGGCAACACCGGCGGCGATGGCCGAGATACCACCAGCGCCCGACGAGGCCATGCCGGTGAAGGAGTTGACGATACCCATCGTGGTGCCGAGCAGACCGACGAACGGCGCCGTGGCGCCGACGGTCGCGAGGACGCCGAGACCACGCTTGAGG
>CANJOX010000066.1 GCA_947475795.1 Gemmatimonadota bacterium | reverse complement strand
TCGAGCACCTGAGACTTCATTTCGCGCTTCTGCAACGTGCCGGTCTTCTCGATCAGGCGGTCCGCGAGGGTGGACTTGCCGTGATCGATGTGCGCGACGATGCAGAAGTTGCGGATGTGACTGAGTTCCAACGGTTTGCCTTGCTAGAAGGGGCGATGCGTGGACAGCCTCTTATGATAATCGATTCCCCCCGCAATCTGGTGCCCGAATACGCGAACGGCGGCCGTCCCCAAGGGGTGGCCGCCGCATAAGTCATTTGTGCGGAATGGTTTACTGCGGTGGCGGAGGCGTCGTGCCGGAACCGGCGCCAGCCTGGCCGGCCCGCTGCGCGGCGGTGGGCGGCTTCGGTGGCGGGGGCAGGTAGACGATGCGACCGTTCTCAATGGCCGCTACCGCGCCGCCCTTGAGCGTAAAGGGGGCACCGCTGATGTACCCCTCCGGAATCATGCCGCTCTTCTGGTACACGTCGGCCGTCATGACGATCGGATCGAGCATCGCGAGGCTGAGGCCACCAGTGAGGCTGGTGGTATACCGCGCCACCGTGACGGGTCCGTTCCCGAAGGCGAAGGCGCCACTGATCACCGGCACCGGAGAAATGGTGCTGGGCTGGCTGATCACGGCGTCAAACGGCACGCCGGTCTCATAAATCGTCTTGGCCAGAATCTCGATCAGCTGCTGTTCGCTGCCCGCCAACGTATCCATGAGCAGGTCGTGGCCCCAGCGGCCGCCGGCCTTGAATGCCGCCAACTCGGGCTTCACGTTCGAGGCGATCGCGACGATCAGCGGCGACTCGCCGTAGTTGAGCAGATGCAAGGCCTCATCCCCGAGCAGCCGACGGGGCTTGACCGTCTTGCCCGCTCTGAGCGTCCCGGCGTCGGTCGGCCGGGCCGGCGAGAGAATCTGGATCGGCAGTGCCGAACCCTTGGTGCGCGTGACCGCAAAAACAGTGACGTACGCGTCACGGTTCACGGAGAGCGACAGACCGGGCCAATCGGCAAGCGATGTGACGGCGGTGACGCCTGTGACAGTCACCTGCGGAGTGCGCGCCGCCGGCGCCGAGCCGGCGGGCGTCCCTTGAGCCGTCAGGGTGCCGCTCACGGCCAAACACGCCACGGTTGCCAGTACGCCACACGATCTGGGCACGTCCGCACTCCTGATACCGAGGGAGTTATTCATCGATCCTCAACTAAAGTCGGGGGCTCGGCCGTAAATGTCAAAGACTTCACAGTCGCCGCCGGATCCCCAGCCCACATCCGCGCTCTTCGCACTATCCTTCTCGTCCATGTCCCAGACCCGCGCTGACCAACTCGACCCTGCCGTCCTGGCGGCCCTCGGCCACCTGGAACTCGTGTCACGCTGGGTCGTGGACGGGTTCGTGACTGGGTTGCACCGCTCCCCGCGGAAAGGATTCAGCGTGGAATTCGCCGAGCACCGGCCGTACATGCCCGGCGACGACCTGCGCTATCTCGACTGGCGCATCGCCGGCCGTGCCGACCGCTGGGTGGTGAAGCAGTTCGAGGAGGAGACGAACGCCCGTGCCATGCTGGTGCTCGACGTCAGTGCCTCCATGCAGTGGACGGGGCACCCCGCGCGGCTGGCCAAGCTCGCCTACGCCGAGCGTTTGGCGTCTGCCGTGGCGTTGCTGCTGCTGCGTCAGCGCGATGCCGTGGGGCTGATCCGGTTCGATACCACCATGCGCAACGTGGTGCCGCCGCGCTCACAGCGCACGCAGTGG
Organism: Gemmatimonadota bacterium; assembly: GCA_947475795.1. The sequence goes on along the minus strand of CANJOX010000066.1, from coordinate 9,753 downwards.
CGCCGGCTGGTGGCCGCCTTCGCCGAGCCCGGTGGGGGCGCTGGCTCCGACGTGGCGGGTGCGCTGCTGCAGGCCGGTCGGCTGGTGCGTCGCCCCGGCTTCGTGGTGTTGCTGTCCGACCTGCTGGCCGATCCGGAGCCGGTGGCCGATGCCACCCGTACCCTGCGGGCGCGTGGCCACGAGGTGCTGGTGCTGCACGTGATGGATCCCGCCGAGCGGGATTTCCCCGAGTCCGGCGAAGCGCGCTATCGCGATCCGGAATCCCGCCTCGAAGTCCCGGCCTCGCCGGCCGATGTCCGCGCCACGTACCAGGCCACCGTGCAGGAGGCGCTCGCCGAATGGCGCGCCGCCCTGGGGCGGGCCGGCGCGCGCTATGCCGTGGCCATGACCGATGAACCGTTCGGACGGCCGTTGCGCCATCTGGTCGGTGTGAACGGTCGTGGGGCCATGATCTGATGGCCGCGCGCCTCTCTCTGTAGCCTCCTCGCAGCCTCCCGATGGCGTTTCTCGCTCCGTTGTTCCTGTCGCTGGCCGCGCTGGCCGGCGTGCCGCTGCTCGTCCACCTGCTGCGGCGCAAAGTCGGTCGCACGGTGGACTTTCCGGCCGTGCGCTACCTCACGCGCATGGAGCAGGAGCACAGCCGTGATCTGAAGCTGCGCCATCGCCTGCTGCTGTTCCTGCGGCTGCTGGCCGTGCTCGCCCTCGCGCTCGCCGCCGCCCGCCCCATCGCACAGTTGGCGGGGCTCGGGCACGCGCCGGTCGCGCTGGCCATTGTGCTGGATAATTCGATGAGCACCGGCGTGGTGGAGCAGGAGCGCATGGTGTTCGACAGTCTGCGTGCCGATGCCCGCGCATTGGTGGCCACGCTCTCCAACGACGACCGCGCGTGGCTCGTGACCGCCGACGGCCGCGTGATCGGTGGGAGCGCCTCGGCGCTGCAGGACGCGCTCGCGGCGCTCGCGCCCCTCGGCGGACGTGGCGACCTCGCCGCGGCGACGCGCCGCGCCGTAGGGCTGGCCCGCAGTGGGTCGCCACGCGCACCGGTCGTGGCGGTCGTGAGCGACGGGCAGCGCCAAGCGTTTGCCGCCGACAGTGTCGTGGACGCCGGCTCCGTGCCGGTGGTGATGCTGGCGCATGGCGCCCGCGGCACGGTGCGCAACCGCGCCGTGTTGGCGGCGCGCGCGGAACCCGCCCGGTGGACGCCCTCGGGTACGGTCAATTTTGCGATCAGCGCCCCCGACTCGGCCGATTGGCGGCTGCTGCTCGATGGCCGCACCGTCGCCCGCGGTGCGGTGGGCGCAGCCCCTGTGGGGGCGCCGACGCGGCTCACGCAGCGGTTGGTGAGTGCCAGCAGCGGCTGGGTGCGCGGCCGCGTGGAGGTGGACGCCGACGCGCTGCGGGCCGACGACGCGCGGTGGTTTGCGGTGCGCGTGGCCCCGCCGCCCACCGTGGCGATCCGCCCCGAGAGCGGTCCGTTTCTGAGCGCGGCGCTGGCCACGCTGGTGGGTGAACAGCGCCTGGCGCGCGGGCGCGAAGGGAGCGACGGGAGCGTCGCCGTGTCGGGGGCCGATGCGCCGGGGCTCCGCCTGCCGGTGTTGCTCACCGCGCCGCGCGATCCGGTGCGTCTCGGTGAGGCGAACCGCACGCTCGCGCGGCTGGGGATTCCGTGGCGTTTCGGCGCCATCGCCCGCAATCTCGTGCTCGCACGGGCCGTGAGCGCCGACGGTGTCCCGATCGACACCAACGCCTCGGCGGTCCGCGTGTTTGAAGGGACGCCGGTGCGGGTGCGCTATCCCTTGGTGTACTCGCCTGGTGACCGCCCGGCTGGGTCGCCCGGCGCGGCGCCGATGGCCACGCTCGCGGATACCCTCGCGACCGCCGGCGGATCGGCGTGGGCCGTGGCCGGCGAGGGGTATCTGCTCATCGCCTCACCGCTCGAACCCGACGCGACCGATCTCCCGCTGCGCGGCGCGTTCGTGCCGTGGCTGCTGGAGGCGCTGTCACGTCGGCTGGGGGAGGACGGGCGGCTGATCGAGGCGGTGCCGGGTGAGCGCATCGCGGGGCTGCGCAGCGTGACGGGCATCGAAGGGCCCGACGGGAAAGTGGTGGGCACCAACGGTGACCGTCTGACCGTTCCCAATGCATCGGGGGTCTACTATCTCCGGCGCCAGGCGGCGCGCGTCGGCGCCCTGGTGGTCAATCCGGAGCCAGAGGAGTCGGACGTGGTGGGGATGGATCAGGCAGCAGCAGACAGTGCGGTGGCGCGCCTGCGCACCCATGTCACCGGGCGCGACGTGGTCTCCGTCCCCAGCGCCGGCGCGTGGCAGCGCCAGATTTTCGATCGCGCCGCAGGCCACGGGCTGCTCCTGCCGCTGGTGGCGTTGGCGCTGGCCGCCCTGCTCGCGGAAGCCTGGCTGGCCCGACACTGATGGGCCTCCCCAGACTGCTCGATGCGATCGAGGCGCTGCCGGCGTTCGCACGAGTCCATAAGGCAGTTCCCGGTCCCGGTCAGAGTCTCCGCGTTGGTGGACTTGCCGGGTCGGCCGACGCGGTGTTCGTGGCGGCCCTCGCCCGCGCGCTGCCGCAGCGGTTGGTGGTGGTCATCACCGATCAGGTCGGCGACGCCGAGCGCTGGTTAGCCGACCTCCAGTCACTGGTGGACGACATCCCCGTGGCGCTGTACCCGCCACGCGAAGGGTTCGGCGAAGTCGAGCCGCACGCGGAAGTGGCCGGCGAACGGGTGGAAACGCTCGAAAAACTCGGACGCAGCGGCGTGCGCCTGTTGCTCACCACCGCGCGCGCCGTGCTCGAGCAGACGTCGCTGCCGCGCGCCCTCGCCGGCGCGCGGCTCGAGCTGCGCAAGGGCGATGTGCGTCGTCTCGAAGACCTCACGGCGCACCTCGAATCCATCGGCTTCGAGCGCGTGCCGATGGTGGAAGACGTCGCGCAGTTCTCCGTGCGCGGCGGCATCATCGACATCTACTCGTTCGGCATGGCCGAGCCGGTGCGCCTCGAGTTCTGGGGCGATGATATCGTCGAGCTGCGTCACATCGACCTCAACACGCAGCGCAGCACGCGCGACGCCGAATTGGCGCTGATCCTGCCCGTGGATGGTCGCGTGCGGGACGAAGAGGGCGACGCCGAGCGGGTGGCGCTCCCGTCGCTCTGGCCCCCCGACGCCGTGGTGATCATGCCGGCGGGCACGTCGGTGCTGCCGGAGCTGGTGCGCACGTGGGACGAAGCCGCGCATCATCTCGAGCTCGCCCGTCGTCGCGGTGAAGAGTGGGTGCGTCGCGAACGGCTGTTCGTGCCGCCTGCCGAAATGGCCTCCACGCTGGCGCGCTTCGGCACCATTCGTATTGCGCCGCCGCCACAGCGGGCGGTGAGTGCGTCGTCGGCCGATCTCCAGCCACAGGGGCCCGAGCCCGATGTGGTCTTCGCCACGCGGCCACCGGAATCGATCTCGCGTGACCTGCGGGTGTTGCGCAAGCTGCAGCGCGACGGGTTGCACACGGTGATCCTGTGCGACAACGCCGGCCAGGTGGAGCGTCTCGACGAACTGCTGGGCGAAGATGGCCCGCTGTCGGCCTCGCTCGCCATCGGCGTGCTGGGTGGCGGGTTCATCATCCCGAACGTCGTGCGGGTGCTCACCGATCACGAGATTTTCCGTCGTGACCGTCGGCTGCGCCGCACGCGCAAGTACAGCACCGGGGCTCCGCTCGACACACTGGGCGCGCTCAAGCCGGGCGACTACGTCGTGCATCTCGAGCACGGCATCGGCATCTATCGCGGCATCGAAAAAATCTTCGTGCGCGAAAGCACGATCGAAGCGGCGGTCATTGAATACGAGGGCGGCGACCGCCTGAACGTGCCGCTGTACCGCATCGATCAGATCGAGCGGTACCGCAGCGCCACCGACGTGTCGGAGGATGCGCCGGCCCCGCGGCTGCACAAGCTGGGCGGCAATCGCTGGAAGCAGCAGCGCGAAAAAACGCGCATGGCGATTCTCGAGATGACGCAGGAACTGCTGGATCTCTATGCCCGTCGTAAAGTGGCCACGCGCCCCACGCATGGGGTGGACACGGCGTGGCAGCGGCAGCTGGAGAGCTCGTTTCTCTTTGAAGACACGCCGGACCAGCGGAAAGCCACCGAAGATGTGAAGCGCGACCTCGAGAGTGACCGTCCGATGGATCGCCTGCTCGTGGGCGACGTGGGCTACGGCAAGACCGAGATCGCTATCCGCGCCGCCTTCAAGGCGGTGCAGGGGGGGCGGCAGGTGGCGGTGCTGGTGCCCACCACGATCCTGGCCGAGCAGCACGCGCGCAGCTTCGGCGATCGCCTGGCCGATTTCCCGGTCACGGTGGAAGTGATGAGTCGCTTCCAGACGGCCAAGGAACAGGCCGTCGTGGTCGAGAAGCTCCGGAAGAAGCAGGTCGACATCGTGATCGGCACGCATCGGCTGCTCAGCCCCGACGTGGAGTTTGCCGACCTCGGCCTGATCATCGTCGATGAAGAGCACCGTTTCGGCGTGAAGCACAAGGAGCGGCTCAAGCAGCTCAAGCTGCAGACCGACGTGCTGACGCTTACGGCCACGCCGATCCCGCGCACGCTGCACCAGAGCCTGGCCGGGCTGCGCGATCTGACGCTCATGCAGACGCCGCCGCGCGACCGGTCGCCGGTGCTCACGTTTGTGGAGCCGTTCGACGACGCCCTGATCGAGGAAGCGATCTCGCGCGAGCTCGACCGCGGTGGGCAGGTGTTCTTCGTGCACAATCGCATCGAGACCATCGAAGCCATCGCCGACCATCTGCGTCGCATCGTGCCGCGCGCCTCGGTGGCCGTGGGACACGGGCAGATGAAGGAACGCGAGCTCGAAGTGGTGATGCGCCAGTTCGTGGACCACGAGGTGGACATCCTGGTGTCCACCCTCATCGTGGAAAGCGGGCTCGACGTCCCGAACGCCAACACGATGTTCGTGAACCGGGCCGATCATCTGGGGCTGGCCCAGTTGTATCAGCTGCGTGGCCGTGTGGGGCGCTCGCACCGCCGGGCCTACTGCTACCTGCTGGTGCCCGACCGGGTGGACGAGGACGCCGAGCGCCGCCTCGCCGTCCTGGAGCACCACACCGAGCTGGGCGCCGGGTACCGGATCGCCCTCAAGGATCTCGAGCTGCGCGGGGCGGGGAATCTGCTGGGGTCGGAACAGTCCGGGTTTGTTCACTCGGTCGGGTTTGACCTGTACCTGCGGCTGCTCGACGAGACCGTGCGGCAACTCTCGGACGCCGGCGGCCAGAAGGCGTGGATCCCGGCCGACGTGTCACTCGACTTCCCGAGCTTCCTCCCCGACGACTACATCACGTCGCAGGAGGCCAAGCTGGACGTGTACCGGCGGCTCACGGCGCTGCGGGAGGCCAAGGACATCGAGGTGCTCCAGGCGGAGGTGCGCGACCGCTTCGGCCCGATGCCGGCCGCGGCGCAGGCGCTGTTCGGGAGTGCCCTGCTGCGGGTGCTGGGGGCCGCGCTGGGGGTGGAGGGGGTGCTTGTGCGGGCCTCTGAAGCCCGTGTTAGTTTCAGGGCTGATGCAGTTCCCCGCCTCAAGGGGCTGTCGGCGGCCTTCCACGGCGTCCAGTTCCAGGTGGATGTCCGTCGGACACAGCCGTTGGCGCTCAAGCTGACGCGGTTGGGCGGGGCGGAAATGCTCGAGGGCCTGGTGCGCGCGTTGCGTGCCCTCGCTCCCTGATGACAACCGACCGGTTGTCGCCGGGGTCACACCACCACTTCTCTTCACTCCGGTGCCGGAGTTCCACCTGATGAAATCGTATCGTTTGTCCGTGCTCGCTGCTGTCGCGTTCGCCGTGGCCTGTGGCGCCGCCTCCAACCCGGATGTGGCCGCGACGGCCGGTGACCAGCAGCTCTCCGTGACGCGTCTGGCGGACATCCTGGGCACCTCGCAGGCGCCGCTCGAAACGGACGTCGCGCGCTCGATCGCCGAGCTGTGGGTCAACTACCAGCTCGTGGGACTCTCGGCGGCCAAGGGGGATTCCATGGCCGACAAGAAGACCATGGACGAGGCGCTGTGGTCGAACATCGACAACATCCGCGTCAAGAAGTTCTATGACAACGTCTCGAAGGGGTGGGACACGCTCACGCCCGGACCGGACGAGCAGCGCTACATGAACGGCGAAGCGTTCGCCGCCCGCCACATTCTGGTGAAGGTCGAGGCCAACGCCACGCCGGAGCAGAAGGCGGCCGCCATGAAGAAGGCCGAAGGCATCCGTGCCGAGGCCACGCCGGCCAACTTCGCCAAGCTGGCCGCCAAGAGCGACGAGCCGGGCGCGGGTGAGCGCGGCGGTGACCTCGGCCTGTTCGGCCGCGGCATGATGGTGCCGGAGTTCGAGAAGTGCGTGATCGCGATCAAGCCGGGCGAGATCTCGCCGGTGTGCGCCACGTCGTTCGGCTACCACGTGATCTACCGCTCGCCGTATGCCGACGTCGCCGAGAAGTTCGCGCCGATGGCCAAGCAGCGGAACGTGCAGATCGCCGAGAGCACCTACCTGGCCAACGTCGAGTCGTCGAACAAGGTCGAGCTGGTGTCGGGCGTGGCGGTCAAGGCCAAGGCCATCGCGCGCAACCCGCTGGGCTACGCGAAGGACAACGACAAGCTGGCCACGTACAAGAGCGGCTCGCTCACGGCGGCCGAGTTTGCCGACTGGGTGGCCGCGTACCCGCCCAACTCGCAGATCCGTCCGCAGCTCCTGAACGCGCCGGATACGCTGGTGGAGAAGTTCGTGCGCCAGATCGTGCGCAACGAGCTGGTGCTGGGACAGGCCGACAGCGCCAAGGCGCAGCTCGACACCGCTGAACTGTCCAACCTGTACCTGAACTTCAAGAACGCCGTCACGCAGACGTGGACGTCGCTGGCCGTGGAGCCGAACAAGCTCGCCGACAGCGCGAAGGCCGGCGGTGACAAGGCCAAGATCGCGGCGGCCCGGATCGAGGCGTTCTTCGACAAGCTGATCAAGAACGAAGTGCCGTTCGTGGACGTGCCGTACCCGGTGGCCCGCGCGCTGCAGAAGAAGTACGACTTCGGCATCAACGACGCCGGACTCGACAAGGTGATCGAGAAGGCGAAGACGGTGCGCGCCACGGCCGATTCGCTCAAGGCTGGTCAGGGTGCGCCGGCGGCGCCGGGCGCGGCTGCCCCGGTTCCCGACACGACCAAGAAGTAAGCCCGCCCTCTTTTACCGAACCCCGGGTCGTTGAACCGGGTACTTTACGGGATGATGCCCAGACTGCTTCCTCTCCTGACCGGCGCCGCGATCTTCGCGGCGCCGTTGTCGGTTTCGCTGGCGCAGGACGCGCCCAAGCCCGCGCCGAAGGTTGCCGCCGACAGCGTGCAGCCTCCCAAGGGGGTGCCCGTCGACGCCATCGCGGCCGTCGTCGGTGATCAGGTCGTTCTCGTGTCCGAGGTGCTGGCGGCGGTGAACTCGGCGCGTTCCGCAGGCGCCAAGGTCAACTCCGCCGAGGACCTCGCCAAGCTCGAGGCCGAGATTCTGCAGCAGCTGGTCGAGGCCGAGCTGTTGGTGCAGAAGGCCAAGGAGCTCAAGGTCGAGGCCAACGAGAACGAGCTGCAGCGATCGGTCGACGACAACGAGAAGCAGATCCGCTCGCAGTTCAAGACCGAAAGCGAATTCAAGAATGCACTCAAGGACGCCGGCTTCGGGTCGATCGACGAGTGGCGCAAGCTGCAGTCCGATCAGCTGAAGCGGCGCAACCTGCAGCAGGAAGTGGTGGGGAAGCTCAAGCGCGACGGCAAGATGACCGCGATCAACGTGACCGAAGCGGAGATCACCGAAGCGTTCGAAGCCAACCGCGCGAAGCTGCCGCGCAAGGAAGCGCGCGTGGGGCTGCGGCAGGTGGTCATCGCCACCAAGCCGTCGGAGGCGTCGAAGAAGCGCGCGCGGGCCAAGATCGACTCGCTGCGTGCCGCCCTCGACGTGCACCCCGAGGACTTCGAGAACATCGCGAAGAAAGAGTCGATGGACGGCACCAAGGAGCTCGGTGGTGACCTCGGCTGGAATCGTCGCGGACGCATGGTGCCCGAGTTCGACCGCATGATGTTCGCACTCAACCCCGGCATCATCAGCCCGGTCGTGGAAACCGCGTTCGGCTTCCACATCATCCGGGTGGACCGGGTACAGCCGGCTGAAGTGAAGGCGCGGCACATTCTGATTCGTCCCACCGTGGATTCCAGCGACGAAACGCGGGCGCGGCTGCTGGCCGACAGCGTGGCGGCGGCGTGGCGTGCGGGTGGGAGCTTCGACTCGCTCAGCGTGAAGTTCCACGATGATGCGGGCGGCGAGGACAAGACCATTCCGGAGTACCCGCGCAGCGAACTGCCGGAGCCGTACCGGAACGCGCTCGAGGGGAAGAAGCTCAACGACATCATCGAGCCCTTCCCGATGCCCGATCCGGCGGCCGGGGTGAGCAAGTTCATCGTGGCGCAGGTCACCTTCCTCGATGAAGCCGGCGAGTACACGCTCAAGGAAGTGCGTGAGCGGCTGCGCTCGCAGTTGTCGGAGGAGCGCAGCATGCGGCGCCTCATCGACTCGCTCAAGAAGCAGACCTACGTATCGGTGCGCTACGATCCCGTGAAGCAGTCGGTCACGCCGTAAGGCGGCGGTCGTGATCCGTCTCGCGCTCACCCTGGGCGATCCCCGTGGCATTGGCCCGGAGATCGCCGCCAAGGCGCTCAGTGACCCGCGGATCGCGGCACTGGGCGCTTCGTGGTATGTGATCGGCCCCAGCGGCACCCCGGTGCCCGTGGATGAGTCGGTGGGCGACTGGGCACCGACGGGGGCGCCGGCCGCCGACGCGGCCCGTGCCGGACAGCTGGCCGGGCTGGCCGTGGAGCGGGGCGCCCGGATGGCGCTGTCGGGGGAGGTGGACGGCCTCGTGACGGCGCCGCTCGACAAAGCCGCGCTGCAGGCAGGCGGCTTCGATTTCCCGGGGCACACCGAGATGCTGGCCGAGCTGGCGGGCGTGCCGGCCACGATGATGCTGGCCTCCGACCGGTTGCGCGTGGTGCTGGCCACGACGCACATCCCGTTGCGTGATGTCCCCGCGGCGGTCACCCGCGAGGCGCTGTTGCAAGCGGCTCATGCCACCCGGGCGGGGCTGCAGCGCGATTTCGGGATCGCGGCGCCCCGGCTGGCGCTGTGCGCCCTGAATCCGCACGCTGGGGACAGCGGACGGTTCGGCCGTGAGGACGACGACCTGCTGGCGCCGGTGGCCCGTGAGGCCGGCGTGGCGGGGCCGTATCCGGCCGACACCGTGTTCGTGCGCGCCATGCGGGGCGAATTCGACGCCGTGATCGCGCCGTACCACGACGTGGGGATGACGGCGATCAAGGTCGCGAGCTTCGGGAGTGCCGTGAACGTGACGCTGGGGCTGCCCTTCGTGCGCACCAGCCCCGATCACGGCACCGCGCTGGATATCGCGGGGCAGGGAGTGGCCAGCGCCGAGAGCTTGGTGGCGGCCAGGCGGCTGGCGGTGGAGCAGGTGGAGCGACGGCGCGCCGGCTGAGCGCTCAGCGACAGGCGCCGTCACAGGTCCGTTACCGAGTCCCCCCATTGTCTGTAAGTGCATGGCCCCACTAACTTTTAAGGCTATGCAGATTCGCAACGTCGCCATCATCGCGCACGTCGACCACGGGAAGACCACCCTCGTCGACAAGATGCTCCGCCAGGCTGG
>CANJOX010000065.1 GCA_947475795.1 Gemmatimonadota bacterium | reverse complement strand
GTCGCGGGGCGCTATTCGATTGACCGGGAGCTCGGCCGCGGTGGCATGGGCGTGGTGTATCTCGCCCGCGAGGTGCACCTCGATCGGCACGTGGCCATCAAAGTCCTCCCCACCGCGCTCGCCGCCACACCAGCGCTACGCGAACGGTTTCTGCGCGAGGCGCAGCTCGCCGCCAAGCTGTCGCACCCGCACATCATTCCGATTCACGCGGTCGATGTGACCGGAGAGTTTGCGTACTACGTGATGACCTACGTCGATGGCGAGACGCTGTCGCAGCGCGTGCAGTCGCGTGGCCCCCTCTCGGCGCGCGACGCGGCCCGCATTCTGCGCGAAGTGGCATGGGCCCTCGGTCACGCGCACGCGCAGGGACTCGTGCACCGCGACGTCAAGCCGGACAACATTCTCATCGAACGCGAGAGCGGGCGCGCGCTGGTCGGTGATTTCGGGATCGCCGCGGCCAGTGGTGAGCACGCGAACACGGCGCAGAGTGGCACGCCGGAGTTCATGAGCCCCGAACAGGCGCTCGGCCGCGACGTGGACGCGCGCAGCGATCTCTACGCACTCGGCGTCACCGCCTACTTCGCGCTGTCGGGCCGACTGCCGTTCACGGGTGACAGCGCCACCGACGTGTTGGCGAAGCAGGCGACCGCGAGCGCGGCGCCGCTCTCGTCACTGGGTCTGGTGGTTCCCCGCGCGCTGGCGCAGCTGGTGGAGCAGTGTCTGGCCAAGGATCCGGCCGACCGTCCGCCGCGCGCCGATGCCCTCGCCGAGCAGTTGAGCGTGTCCATCGAGCAGCGGCGCGAGCTGCCGGCCGTCCTGCGCGCCTTCGTCAAGCGCGACGGCCGCATGGATGGCGGTGGCACGCTGCTGGCCCTCATCGCTGGGCTCGTGGCCGCCGTGGGTATCTCGGCGCTCGCCGGCCCGGCGGTCGGCGTCGTGACACTGCTTGGGCTGGTGGCGCTCATGGCACCCGTGTTCGGCGTGCTGGCCGCCAAGCAGCTGCTCGACCACGGCTTCGCGCAGGCCGATCTGGTGCCCGCCTTCCGCACCGAGCGGGCCAATGCACGCGAAGAGCGCAGCACGCAGCACCGTCCACTGCGCGCCGTCGCCGAGCGCATCCTCGGTGCCTGCACCCGTGTGGCCGCCTCCACCACCGCCGTCCTCACCCCCTTCGCACTGGCCGGCACCGTGATCCCGCGCTTTGCCGACGTGGGGCCCGTGGTGATCACAGGCGGCGTGGCCAGCACGGCGCTCACGCTGGCGTGGCTTGGCGTGATGCAGCGCCAGCGTGATGTGGACGTGGAGTTCTGGAGTGCCGCGTGGTCCGGCCGCTTCGGCACGTTCGCCTTCTCGGTGGCGCAACGGCTGCGCGGGGCCAAGACCGTGCAACCCGCCATGACCCACCGGGCGACGGAGCTGTCGCTGGGGATGGCCACCGAGCAACTGTTCGAATCACTACCGGCGCCATCACGGGCCGCGTTGCGTGAACTGCCAAACGTGCTGCACACACTCCAGCGCGACGCACAGCGCCTGCGAGCCCGCTACGAGCAGCTGCAGGACGCCCTCGCCTCGGCCGACAGCCGCACCGATGCCGACGCGTGGCAATCAGTTCAGAACGATCGTGACATGGTGCAGGCGCGGCTGCGCGACGCCGTCGCCGCCATGGAGACGCTGCGCCTTGGGTTGCTGCGACTGCACGCCGGCTCCACGTCGATTGAAAGCCTGACCACCCACCTCGATCTGGCGGCCGACGTGTCGGCCGATGTCCAGCGGCTCGTGGCCGCACAGCAGGAAGTGGATGACGCCCTCGCGTATCCGCACCCCATCGCGCTCTCACCCACGTAACCGCTCATGAGCTCGGCACGCATCGATTCGAAGGAAGGGCTCGGCGCCGCGTGGACCGGCGTGGGAGCGGCGGGCGCGATGCCGGAACGCGCGTCGCATCGCCGCGCGACCGACCGCGTGCGTGCACCGGGTGATGACCGACCGGCGACGCGCGCGAGCTGGGCGCGTGTCGCCCTGCGCGTGGTGCGCAACGCCGCGATCGGGCTGGCGCTGCTGTCCACGATTCCCTTCGGGTTCGTGGCGAACCGAAGCGCGGCGTTCATTCCGGAGATGTCGCAACTGCTCCAGAAGACGAGCGAGACGGAGCGCTGGCGTGATTTCCGCGCGCCGGTCGATGCCTCCATCTCGCCGCAGGCCGCCGGTGATGCCCTGCGCCGCATCACGACGCTGCCATCGCGCGAGCACTATGCGTTGCGTGCCGCGACCACAACGCACGCTCGCCCGTGGAACAGCATTACGCTCGCCCCGGAGCTGTTTCCGAGCCTGCGGACGACGCAGTACAAAGGTCCCGCTGCCTTCCTGCTGATTGCGAAGACATCGGGCGGCTACAGCGCGGGGGAAATAGCGTACCTGCGTGAAGTGGCCGAGGCACCGTTCTGGAAGGACTTCGACGTCGTGGCACTCGCCGCGCAGGTCGATATGGTGGGCGGTTTGTACGAAACGCCGTTCGATCCTGACGCGCAGCTGCTGGACTTCCCGTTTGTGAACCTTACTGAGGCCAAGCAGACCGCGTCCGCCGGCGTGGCGCGTGCCACCTTCCATCTGGCCTCCGGCCAGCCGGCAGAAGCCGAGCGCGTCCTGCGTACGATCGTATCATTCGGCTTCACGTTCATCGACCAGGGCCATACGTTGCTCGACGCCATGACAGGGCGGATCGTCGTCGACATCGGCCGCAATGCCCTGCAGCAATTGTATCGGCACACGGGGCAACGCGAGCTCGCGGCGCGTGTCGCACCGCCACCGCAAACCGCGAAGGCGGTGGCCCGCGCGCGGGCCGCCCCGGTCGATCTGGAGGCGGCGCGCGCCCGCGCGCTCGCCGACGCGCGCGCGCCGCGTGCGCTCCGCGTGGGCGCCTTGGAGGAACTCTCCTACGGTGGCAGCTGCGGCAGCGTTCGCGCGATGGCCTTCGGACCTTCTGAGGAATTGCGCGACGCTCTTACGACCGCGCGTGCATCGATGGCGCGCTATCCGTCGGAGCAGGCACTGTTCGATCTCATCGACCGCAATATGCAGCACGGGCCACGGGTTGAGGGTAGCGCGTGGTTCGCGTTGCGTGTGGCGTCCGGAACAGCGGAAGTGCTGAGCGCCGTCACCGGCAATCCACGCTTCGCCGCCTGTACGAGGCTCGCCACCAGCATCTACACGTACTGAGTCGCCATCACGGAATCGGCTTCGGTGCTCCGCCCGAACGCAGGAAATCCATCGCCATGTTGGTCATGGCACGCACACCCACGGCCAATGCGCGGTCGTCGCCCTGAAACAGCGGCGAGTGATTGCTGGCCACCGTCTTCGGATCCAGATTCGGCGGCGTGACGCTGAGATTAAAGAAGAAGCCGGGCGCGAGCTCGGAGAAGCGCGAGAAATCTTCGCCCGCCATCGTGACATCACCTTCCGAGGCACCGGCGGCGCCGGCCACCCGCTTGAGCGTGGGATAAAACTTGGCGACCATCGCGTCGCTGTTCACCGAGCTCGGGTACCCGATGTCCACGATCACGTCGGCCGTGGCGCCGTGTGCCGCGGCGATGTTCGTCGCGATGCGCTTCATGCGCTCGTGGATGGTCTTCCGCGCGTCGGCGTCGAACGCGCGGATCGTGCCGATCATCCACACCGAATCGGGGATGATATTTTCGCGCAGGCCGCCGTGAATCGCACCCACGGTGACCACCGCCGGCGCCTTCGACAGGTCGAGCTGACGCGACACGATCGTCTGCAGCGCCGTCACGATTTCCGCGCTCACCACGATCGGATCCACCGTATTCGACGGCATCGCGCCATGCCCCTGCCGTCCATGCACCACGATGCGCCAGCCGTCGGCGCTGGCCGAGATGGCGCCGGCGCGATAGCGCATGGCGCCGAGGGGACCGGGCCCCACATGCAGACCGAACACGCCGTCCACGCCCTTCATCACGCCGGCGTCGATCATGGGCTGCGCGCCGCCACGGGGCGGTACTTCCTCGGCGGGCTGAAACAGGAACTTCACCGTCCCCGGCAGTCGGTCCTTGAGTCCGGCCAGCACTTCGGCCGTGCCCATGAGCATCGCCGTGTGCATGTCATGGCCGCAGGCGTGCATCACACCCGTTTCCTGCCCGTTGTACACCGTGCGCACGGTGGATTTGAACGGTACGTCGACCAGTTCGGTCACGGGAAGCGCGTCCATGTCGGCGCGCAGCGCCACGGTGGGGCCGGGCTTGCCGCCCTTGAGAATCCCCACCACCCCGGGAATGCCGCCCACGTTCTCCTGTACCTCCATCCCCAGCGCCTTGAGATGCGCCGCCACCAGCGCCGCCGTGCGCTTCTCGGCGTAGCCCAACTCAGGATGCTGGTGAATATCGTGGCGCCAGGCCGTCACCTTGTCGGCGATCGCGGCGGTGCGGCGATCGATGTCGGCCGCCAACGCGGGGTCGGCCACGACGGCCTGCGCGGACAGCGACGGGGCCACGCGCAGCGAGGCGGCACACAGCGCGACGGCAAGAGCTCGGGGGAAACGCATATCAGGGCTCGAAGTCGATGATTCGTGATCGCCGCCGGTCGGTCGGCACCCTTCAAGGCTAACGCGCGTTCCCGGACGTGCCAGAGCCGGGACAGGAAAACCCGCGTGGAACGGCCGTCCCCCCGAACGGCCTTGCGGTTCCTGCCCCGGACTCAGGTTCACACATCCCTGCCCTTCAGTCGCTCGCCACCTGCAGCTGGTTGTCCACGCTCACCACACCGCGCAGCGATCGCGCGGCCTCCTCCGCCGTGGCACGCGCCCGCGCCGACGAGACGGTGCCCACCAGCGTCACCCGGCCGTCGGCCGCGCGCACCTGCAGATTCCGCGCTTCGGCCAGAACGGCGTACTGCAGCTGATCCACCACGTGCCGTTTGATGTCGGCCGCCGACACCACCGCCTTCACGTCGATGCGGTTGTCGAGTGCGCGGACACCATCCACGAACCGCGTCGCCCGCTCGGCACAATCGCGGTGATAGAAACTCTGCACACACCCCTCGAGCGTGACATGCCCGTTCACGGCTCGGACCGTCAATCCCTCGGCCGGCAGATCGGGTTCCTCGTGCAGGGCGCGCACCACCGCATGGGTGAGGTCACCGTCGCTGCGGACCAGCGCGCTGTGCCGCGGCGTCGGCGTGCCGTCCGACACGACGCCCGTGTCGAAGACGATGTCGTCCTGCGCGTAGCGGGGAAAACAGCGGCGGGCGCTGGCATGTGGGGAATCGTTGGGCATGGTACGCTCCGCGTGGCGGATCAGTCCAGAGTGAGAGTCGTGTAGCCACCGGGATGCACGATGCGCATGGCCTGTTCGCGGCCGGCGTCGTCCACCATCACATCGATCGACCCCGGCGTCGCCACGATGTGCGTCAGGTGCGCCCCGCCGAAGGTGGACGAGCCGAACGTGAGGGCGATGGCCTGATCGTGCGCATCGTACGACGCGCTCACCAGCGGCATCGCCTGCCCGATGGTGCGCGTGGCGTGGCCGTTCTGCACGATCTCCACCGTGGTGCGGCGTCCCGCATTGCGCACCGCGAACGCTGCCAGCTCGGCATCGAAGGCATGCGGCAACAGCGAGCGCGTCCACGCACTGCTCGCCGTCCGCGCCCGCGTGGCGGCCAACACCTGCGCGGATCCCGGGACCACGAGAATGGAGCACGGCGCGCGACGCAGCAGCCCCGCCGCGGTGCTGCCCAGCACCATCCGGCGGAAAAAGCCGTAGCCGTGGGTGGCGGACACCACCAGATCTGCGCCACAGGCCACGACGTATTCCACCAGGACCTCCGTGGGCGAGCCTTCCACCACCACATCGTCGACGGTCTGTGTGATGTCGCCGAGGCGTGCCCGCAGGCGGGCGAGCGCGCTTTTGGACTCTTCGCGGTACGCCAAAGCCCGCGCGTCGAGACGGCTGTCGCCACGCTCGTGCACCGGTGCCACGTGCATCAGTGTGACGTGCGCATCGGGCGCCATCAGCGGCAGCGCCACGCGCGCGGCGTATTCGCTGAAGTCGCTGAAGTCGGTGGCGATGACCACGCGATGCGGGAGCTCCGTGAGCGACGGTGCCACGGCCAACACGGGCGTGTCGCCCAGCTGCAGCATCCGCAGCACGGTCTCACCGCCGAGCAGTCGCTGCCCGATGGCATGCCGCCCTCGACCGGCGATGATCAGCCGTGCGTTCAGCAGGCGTGCCCGCTCGGTGGTTTCGCGTCCGGGTTCACCGCTGATGATCGCGGTGGACCAGACTCTGGGTTCCTTCACCAGGCGACGCTGCTGCGCCAGCAGCGCCGCCGCCCGGGTGGTGCGGTACCCGGCGTCGACTTCCACCGGGATCGGCACCGCGTCAAAGCCGTACATCGGCATCACGTACGGCGGGAGCACGCTCACGATCTCCACGTCGGCGCCACTCTGCAGCGCCAGCCGCGCGGCGATCGGATAGGCCGCATCTGATTCACCGGAGAGGTCCGAGGCGACCAGCAGCGGCCCTGACGGCAGCACCGCACCGGTGTAGGCGGGAAAGGGTCGCGTCAGGGTGGCCGTCTTGGTCGTCATCGGCACCGGCTCACACGATCGCTGGAGATGAAGGCACCACGGCGGAGTCTCCGAAATGCTCGGCGACACCGTCGGCCGCGAACGGCACGGCGAAGCGCAGACGCGCCGCGATCCCACCGGCCCGCTGATCCACGAGCGGTGAGGCCGCCCGCTCCAGCGACTCGGCCACCGCCCCCTGCCGGATCGCATCGGCGGTGATGCGATCGGCATCCTCCGGATGCGCATGCAGGAAGTGATCGGAGAGCACCACCCGCTCCACCGCGCCCGCGACCACCGCCCGCCGGACGGCGTCGAGGCCGAGCGCCGCATGCCGGTCGGCGTAAGCGCGCTCGAGCAGATCGTGCAGCCACCGTTCCTGCCGCGCGGCCTGCAGCACCGGCACCAGCTCCAGCGCCTTGCTGCGGAGGTCGGTGTCGGGGATGCCGCGACGCAGGGCCGGCGCCGCGTGCGTCCGCACGGCCACCGCCGGCGGCAGCTGCTCGATGATCTGATGCGCCAGCGACTCGATCCCGCCGATGAGCACCAGACCGTCGGCATCCACGCGATCACTCAGCCATCTGACGATCTCGGTGCGCAGAGTATCCCAGACCTCGCGCTCGCGCCGCTGGCGGTGTTCCGTCGCGGTTTCACCGCGCGTGCCGCCGTGAAAACCCACCGCGCTCGGGCTCCCCATGTGCCCCGCCTCGACCTGCGGCAGCCCGTGGTCGGTGTGGGCGATGTCCTCCCAGCCATCATGATCCAGCCGCCGCAGCTGCGCCGTGGCGCTATCCACCAGCAGCATCCACACCGGGGCCGGCACATCCGCCGTAAGCAGCGGCGGCAGGAACGGTCCATGCTGCCAGTACACCGCCGTCTGCACGGGACGCAGTAGACCGGTGGCGACGATCTCGCCGTCGCATCCCACGGCACCGAACCAGCCGGGGAGCCGGTGCAACACCGACTCCGACGGCAGGGCCGTCATCAGGCGCGCCGCACAGGCATCGTACTCCTCGCGCTCCTCATCATCGGCACAGCGCGTGCGGGCCACCCGCAACACGCGGCGCAGCTCGGTCCGCCACGCATGCTTCGCCGCCGGATCATGGAAGGCCGAGTGCACGTAGGCACTCAGCACCGGCGTGTCGCCGGAGCGGCGGACGAAGCGGACGAGATCGTCGGAGAGTGGCACGGTTACACGCCCACGACGAGCTGATCGTTCACCTGCCGCACACCGGGTGCCGACCACGCGGCGCGCTCCACGTCCGTCCGCTCCGACCACGAGCGCACGGTCCCCTTCAGCGTCACCGTCCCGTCGTGTGTTTCGATGTGGACGCGACCGGCGTCGAGTTCCGCGCTGCGGTGCAGCGCCGCCTTGATCTTGCGCGTCACTTCGACCGGCGAGGCCGGCTTGGGCTCGATCGTGATGTGATTGAGCACGCCCTTCACGCCCTTGAGATAGCGCACCGCGCGCTCCACGGAGCGCCGCTGAAAGTTCGTCTCGAGTGCACCCTCCAGCGACACCAGGCCGTTGCCGACCTTCACGCTGATCATCTCTTCGCGCACATCAACGTCCCACTTGAGCGCGTTCAGCACGGCGTGCGCCAGTTCGGTGTCGCTGCGCTCGTCGGAGCTTGCGAGCCGCACCGCCACGTCGTCGGCCATGGCGCGCACACCGGCCACGCGTTCAGCCGCCTGCTGCACCGCCAGCTTCGCCGAATAGGTCGGCACGGTGCCCGCCAGCGTCACGACGCCGTCCTTGGCGGCCACGCCGATCTCCAGATCGCGGGTCGCGGAATCCCAGCGCAGTTCGTCCATGACGTCCTGCTGCAGCTCTGCATTGCTCTTCATGAGGACAGCCCCTCGCACACGGTGAAGGAAGGATCGGTCGCGCCGTTCATCACGGCGCCCCAAACCCTACCACCACGTTCTACGGCCATCTGTCGGGAGAGTCCTCGGCCACCGACGGGGGCGTCCCGTCAGACTTTCCCCCGACATTGCGGGCGTCGCGACGCTAGGGCACGATCACCGGTGTGGCGAAGAAGCTGTTCGCGCGCCAGGCGGGACGGGTGGCGCGGTTGGCGACGCCCAGCGCGAGATCGGCGTACATCGCGTTGAAGCCGGCCGCGGCGCTGAAGTCGATGGGTTGCGTCAGGTCGTCGGACATCTTGTGATACCGCTCGCGCACCCAACCGGTGAACGTCCGCTCGTCGGCGGTGCCGGGCGTGTAGCCGAGCTTGAACGCCAGCGACGGCACACCACGGCGGATGAAACTGTACTGGTCGCTGCGCACGAAGCGCATTTCCTGCGGCTCCGGGTCGGGGAGCACGGTCAGCCCACGCGTCTGCAGCGTGCGCTGCACGTCGTCGGCCAGATCCGACTCCTCGAAGCCGTACGCGAACACGCCGCGGAGCGGGAAGAGTGGCAGGAACATGTCGGTGTTCAGGTTGGCCACGATCGCCCCACGCGTGACCGACGGGCGGGCCGCGAAATACCGCGACCCGAGCAGACCCTTTTCCTCGGCCGTGACCGCCACGAACAGCAGCGTGCGCCGGTTGCCGCCGCGCGCGGCGACCGCGCGGGCCGTTTCGATGAGGGTGGCGGCCCCGGAGGCGTTGTCCATCGCGCCATTGAAGATGCTGTCACCCGTCAGCACCGGCCCCGCGAACGTGCCCACGTGGTCGAGGTGCGCACTCAGCACCACGATTTCGTCGCGCAGTGTCGGGTCGGTGCCGGGCAGCATCCCGACCACATTCGGCGACACGAGATCGCGGCGCACCGTGGGTACGGTGGCACGCACCGACACCGCCAGTGGCGCGCGTGGCAGCGGCGCGCCGCGTGCGGCCAGTGCAGCCACGCTGTCCCACACGAGGCCCGTGCCGGCCAGCAGGCGCGGCATCAGTGCGGGGTTGAGCGCACTGCTGAGGCGCTGCCCACCGGCATCGTCGAGTGAGGTGTCGGCAAGCGACACCGTCGCGGCGCCGCGCGCGGTGGCCGTTTCCGCACTGCCCCACGACGCGGCCGCACCCACCGCCATCACACCCACCGCACCGGCCTGCCGCATGGCGGCCCATCGCGTGCGGGTTCCGTGCGCGAGCAGCGGCGCCGAGAGTCCCGCGGGATTGGCGTTCACGTACACCACGATCTTGCCGCGCAGATCGAGGCCGGCGAGGTCGTCCATGCCGGCCTGGGGCAACGACACGCCGTAGCCGGCGAAGACCAGCGGCGCCTCCACATCGGCCGTGCTCAGCCGCGCCGTGAGGCGTACATCGCGCCCGAGCGCCAGCGGGGTCCAGGTGCCGCCCTCACGCAGCGACACCGCCACCCCTGCGCGCGCCATCCCGACCTCGACAAAGCGCACCGGCTGCATCCATCCGTCCGTCCCCGCCGGCGTGAGCCCCGCCAGACGGAACTGATCGGCCACGTATCGCGCCGCCGTTTCGTGTCCCGGGCTCCCGGTATCACGGCCGCGCAGCGAGTCGTGCGCCAGAACCTGCACGTGTCGCCACCACGCCTCGGCAGGCTGTTGCGCCGTCAGTGATTGCGGCGCGCCCCACAGGGCCGTCGCGAGAAGCAGGGGGCGGAGCGCTCGGAGCATGACGTGTGGGGGAAAAAGGTGAGCCGCGCGGGTTACTTGAGCAGGCGCGCCAACTGCTCGGGCATCGCATGATACTGGTCGATGTGGTCGGGCGCGCTGTTACCGGCATAGCCCAGCAGCGTGAAGCCGCCGGCGCGCACCGCACTGAGCTGTTGCATGCCGCGCACATCGAAGCGCGCCACCGGTGTCCGGTGGAGCCCCAGCGCCGCCAACATCCAGTCGGCGGTTTCCGTGGTGCTCGCGAACGTGCCGGGAAATATCTCGGAGTGCGTGATCAACAGGCGCTTGTCGCCGCGCATGGCGGCGCGCGCAAACGCGGTGAGCGCCACGAGGTTGGTGGTATCGAGCACACCACCGGCCGCCAGCACCGTGCCCTCGGGGCGGTACGACGTATGCAGGCCGTCCAGCAGCAGCACGGCATCCACCCGCGCCACGTGACGCGCTTCGCGCAAAATGGCGCGCACCGCGCCGTGGCCGGCCGAAAAGCCGGACAGCGTCACGCGTCCAATCGTGGTGGGGCGTCCGGTGGCCTCGGCGAGGTCGCGCGCAATCAGCACCAGCAACGAGTCAAAGGCCGCGGGATCGCTGAACCGGCGATCGTACACCCCCGAGCCCGAGCCAAGGTTGAGCACCGCCACCACGGCCCGCGTGCCGTGGGCCGCGACGGCCTGCTGCGCCAGCCACGCCGCCCCGTGAAAGTGCACCACCAGATCCATCGTGGCGCGGGGACGCGCGGGGATCCACAGCTCCACCGGGGCACCGGCCGGCCCCACCAGCCGGCGCATGGTGCCGGGCAACGCCCGCTCCGTGAGGCGCTCGTGCCGTCGCGTGCTCTCCGTCATCGGTGACGGATGCTGCGGGGTGGGCGGCGGGGCCGCGATCGGCGGGGCAGCCTGCGCACGCAGCGGCGCCGCCGGCGAGAAGGCCAGCATCGCCAGCGCGCACGCCCACCACGCGGCGCGAACTGGCGGCCGGCCACGCGGCGCGCCATGATGCCCCCGCGCGGTGCCGATCACGGCGCCGCGCGACCGGCTGGTTTCCTGATCCGACACCCGAGGTCTCCGTGCAAAAAAGGCGGCGCACATGACGGTACCACCGGAACGTACTGCCGGCATCGGCCGACGCGAGTTTCTGGCGCGCACCCTCGGGGCACCGTTGGTCGCGGCGCCGTTGGTCGCGGTACCGCTCGCGCTGGCCGTATCGGCGTGTGCTGTCGTCCCCCGCCGTGGGCGTAGCCCCGCGGCCGAAGTGCGCGCCGACCTCGTGATCATCGGCGGCGGGCTCGGTGGCTGCGCCGCCGCCCTCGCGGCCGCCAACCGCGGGCTCCGCGTGATCATGACCGAGGAGACC